>NZ_JBMGQR010000092.1:0-14728 GCF_049059935.1 Solicola agrisoli
GTCACCGTCTCGTCGGCGACGAAGCCGGACGAGTCGCCCTCGAGCACCCGGCTCGGCTCCCCCGCCACGCTGACCGGGACGTCGCCGGCCACCGTGACGCGACGCATCCGCCGCGGCTGGTCGCCGTAGTCGGCGATGGCGTAGTGCTGGGTGGCCCGGTTGTCCCAGATCGCGACGTCACCGAGGCGCCACGACCAGCGGACGGTGTTCTCCAGGCGCGTGACGTGCGCCTGGACGAGGTCGATCAGGTGGTCCGAGTCGGCGCGCGACAGCCCGACGATCCTCTCGGCGAACTGGCCGAGCACGATCGAGCGCTCGCCGGTCTCGGGGTGGACGCGCACCACCGGGTGCTCGGTGCGGTAGACGGTGCGGCGGAACTCCTCGCCGTAGGCGCGGTCGGACTCGCTGCGCTCGGTCTCGGCCTGTGCGTAGTCGTAGTCGTTGGTGTGCCGAGCCCAGAGTCCCTCGACGAGCGCACGGAGCCCGGGCGTCAGGCTCTCGTACGCGGTGACGGTGTTCGCCCAGGCCGTGTCGCCGCCCGACTCTGGCAGCACCTCCGGACGCAGCACCGAGAACGCCGGCACGCGGTCGACGAAGGTGACGTCGGTGTGCCAGGCGTTGGCCTTGCCACCCTTCTCGGCGTCGAGCGGCAGGACGAAGCCGCCGTCGTGGGTGCTGCGGATCGTCGGGTGCGGCGTGGTCAGCGGGCCCAGCGAGCGGGCGAACGCGACGTGGGCGTCCTCGTCGAGGTGGTGCTGGTCCCGCACGAACGCGACCTTGTGCTCCAGGACCGCCGCACGGACCTCGCGCTGGGTCGCGGCGTCCAGGTCGCCGCCCAGCCGCACCCCCGACAGCTCGGCCCCGATGTTGCCCGCCAACCTGCGCACCTCGACCACGACAACCTCCTCGGCTCTGAACTCGCGTGAGTCAGTGGACCTAGGATGGATCGGCTGGCCGGGTCGTGGACGGACGTCTCAGGAGGCGGACACCGCTCACAGGGAGTCGAGGGCGTCCAGCTCGGCCTCGGCGCCGATCTCCTCGCGGATGACGCCGTACGCCACGCCGGACCCGTAGCCCTTGCGGGCCAGCATGCCGACGAGGCGCTGGGTCCGCTTGGGCTCCTCGACGGTGCGCATCGAGCGGAGCTTCTTGCGGACCAGGGCCCGCGCCGCCTCGCGCTCGGACTCGGCGTCGATCTCCTCGGCGACGGTCTCGCGCACGAGCTCGTCGTCGACGCCCTTGCGGCGCAGCTCCTGGGCGATCACCCGGCCGGACAGGCCACGTGAGCGCTGCCGGGACCGCGCCCACGAGCGGGCGTACTCGGCGTCGTCGATCAGACCGACCGCGGTGAAGCGGTCGAGCAGCGGGCCCGCGACGTCGTCGGGGACCCCGCGGCTGCTCAGCTGCTCGGCGAGGTCGGCGCGGGTGCGGGGCTGGTCGGTGAGGCGCCGCAGCAGGATCTGCCGGGCGAACGACTCGACGTCCGCGTGCGGCCCGAGGTCGATCTCGCCCTCGGGTGGCGCCTCGCGGCCCCGCCGCCGCCCGCGCCCCGTGGGACGCGGGCCGGCGTGCGGGGTGGCCCAGTCGGCCGGGTCGGCGTGCATCAGAAGTCGACGGCGACCACGTCGGCCGGTGCGTCGGCGGGCTCGTCGACGCGGGGGCCGACCCCCATGTGCTCCTTGATGCGCTTCTCGAGCTCGTCGGCGAGGTCGGGGTTGTCGCGCAGGAACCCGCGGGCGTTCTCCTTGCCCTGGCCGAGCTGGTCGCCCTCGTAGGTGTACCAGGCACCGGCCTTGCGCACGAGGCCCGCCTCGACGCCGACGTCGATCAGGGAGCCCTCGCGGCTGATGCCCTGGCCGTACATGATGTCGAACTCGGCCTGCTTGAACGGCGGGGCCATCTTGTTCTTGACCACCTTGACGCGGGTGCGGTTGCCGACCGAGTCGCCACCGTCCTTGAGCGTCTCGATGCGACGCACGTCGAGGCGGATCGACGCGTAGAACTTGAGCGCCTTGCCGCCCGTGGTGGTCTCGGGCGAGCCGAACATGACGCCGATCTTCTCGCGCAGCTGGTTGATGAAGATCGCGGTGGTGCCGGCGCCGTGCAGGGCGCCGGTGAGCTTGCGCAGCGCCTGGCTCATCAGGCGGGCCTGCAGGCCGACGTGGCTGTCGCCCATCTCGCCGTCGATCTCGGCGCGGGGCACCAGGGCCGCCACGGAGTCGATGACGATGATGTCGAGCGCGCCCGAGCGGATCAGCATGTCGGCGATCTCGAGGGCCTGCTCGCCGGAGTCGGGCTGGGAGATCAGCAGCGCGTCGGTGTCGACGCCCAGCTTCTTGGCGTAGTCGGGGTCGAGCGCATGCTCGGCGTCGATGAAGGCGGCGATGCCGCCGGCCTTCTGCGCGTTGGCGACGGCGTGGAGCGCGACGGTGGTCTTTCCCGAGGACTCCGGGCCGTAGATCTCGACCACGCGGCCGCGCGGGAGACCGCCGATGCCCAGGGCGACGTCGAGGGCGGTGGCGCCGGTGGGGATCACCTCGATGGGGACGACGCCGCGCTCGCCCATGCGCATCACCGAGCCCTTGCCGTGTGCGCGCTCGATCTGGGCCATCGCGTTCTCGAGTGCCTTGCCACGGTCGTTTGCAGCCATGTGCGTGATCCTGTTCTGTCGTGTCGGAGTGCGGCCACCTTCGACGCTAGAGGGAGCCACGGACAGTCCGTGGCCACGATGGTCCTCGCTGTGGACGAGGACCCCTCGCACGTCGGCCTGGGGACGACACTAGTCCGAACACCTGTTCGACGGCGAGCGACACGCCCGACTACGACGCGCGGTGCTCCCGACCGTCGACGGACAGCCGCACCGCGGCGTCCAGGTAGGCCTCGACGCCGGCCGGCGCCAGGTCGCTGTCGGCCAGCCCGTCGGCGATCACCTGCCGGTAGGCCTCCCCCGGCACCCCGGGCTCGAGGTCGCGCGAGGTGGTCAGCGTGACCACCGGACGGTCCTCGTGGTCGGGCAGCCGCAGCACCGCGTCGTACTTGGCGCGGGCGGGGTCCAGGCCGGAGGGCAGCGTCAGCAGGTGGGCCGCGCCGACCTCGATGCCGGTGACGTCGCCGTCCCAGGCGAGGTCGGGGACGTTGTTCTCCACCGTCGCGACGTGGACCAGCTGCGAGGGCGTCAGCTCGTAGGTGCGCAGCCGGGTGGTGACGCCCGTGCGGGGCTCGAGCCCGAGGAAGGCCACCGCGCCGTCCCAGCGCACCGACCGACCCGCGAAGTAGAGCGGGTGCGCGCTGGTGGTCCAGCAGGTGCGGCCGTCGAAGGGCTCGGCGGTCGCGGGGTGCGCGCCGAAGCGCGAGGACGCGTCGGCACCGGCGAGGTAGGTGCGGAGCCGCTCGACGAGCGTGTTGGAGCCGTAGCCGGCGTACCAGAGGGTGCCGGGGCTCAACGATCGGCGGCGGGGCGCTGCAGCACCGCGACCGAGCGACCGCCCGAGCAGATCACGTCGCGGGTGACCAAGTTGGTCGCAGCGGTGAGCTCGGGGAGGGCGTCGACGCCCACGTAGGCCCAGCGGAAGTGGCCGCTCATGCGCTCGCCGATGCGCAGGCGGACGTCGTGGCGCGTCATGCCGGTGCCCGTGGGGCCCAGCTCGACGAGGATCGACCCACCGGGGTGGACGAGCCTGCGCGCGTGCGAGAGGAGCTTGACCGGGTCGCCGCCGATGCCGATGTTGCCGTCGGCCAGGATCGCGTGGTCCCACATGCCCATGCCGAACATGCTGGCGTAGACGTCGCGGCACACGGCAGCCGCGCCGCGGACGCGCGTCTGGCGCACGGCCTCGGCGGAGATGTCGACGCCGACGGCGTGGACGCGGCGAGCGGCGAGACCGGCGGTGAGCCGTCCCGGGCCGCAGCCGAGGTCGAGCGTCGTGCCGGTGCAGGCGTCGATGAACAGCTCGTGGTCGACGGCGGTGGCGTCCTGGACCCACTCGTGGACCGCGAGGGGGACCGAGCCTCCGTCGTGGTGGACGAGCTCGGCGGGGTGCCCCGCGAACGCAGCGTCCATGGCCTCGATGGGGCTCAGGTCCTGGATGTCGAGCATCTCGGTCACGCGACTACCTCCTCGTCGGCCGCGGCGGCGGGTCCGGTCTCGTCGTGGTCGGTGTGGGTGCGGTGCGCCTTCAACGCGAGGGCGAACCTGCTCGTCGGCACGAGGGCCGCGACGGCCTCCGCGTCTGCGAGCGTATCGACGTCGGCCAGCACCGGCAGCGGCGCCACGCGCGCGCCGGAGGCGACGAGCGCGTCGTGCGTCAGCGCCCCGGTGTGGTCGGTGGACATCGGGACCTCGGCCAGACAGGTGGCCAGGCCGCCGTGGCGGACCGCCAGCACCCACCAGCCGCCGTCCTCGGCCAGCCCGAGCGCGGCGTCGTGGTGCGTCAGCGCCTCGCCGGCCTGGACCAGCAGCGCCGCGGTGACCTGCGGGGTGTCCATGCCGACCTGCACCACGCCGTGGCCGAGATCGGCCTCGGAGTGTGCGGCGACGAGCCGGTCGGCGAACGTCTCGCCGCGCTGGGGCACCACGTGGTGGGGCGCGATGGCGGCGCGCACCTCGTCGGCGCGCTGGGCGGTGCGGAGGTCGCCGGTCATCGCGACGACGACCGGCCAGCCGGTGCCGGCCGCGGCGTCGAGCGTGTCGAGGAGCGCGGCGGCTGCGAGATCTGCTGCTGCCTCATGCCCGACGTTCGTTCCCAGACGGGTCTTGGCTTGGCCGGCGACGGGCGCCTTGGCCACGACGAGGACGGTGGGGGCGCTCATCTCATCACCTTCGCGAAGTCGTGGATGACGCGCACGGTGCCGCGCACCGAGCCCGACACCTTGGACTTGGTGCCCTTGGCCCGCTCGCGGTACGACACGTCGATCTCGCGGATCGTCCAGCGCGCGGCGGCCGCGCGGCGCATCAGCTCGAGCGGGTAGCCGAACCGTCGGTCCTCGACGCCGAGGTCGAGCAGGGCCTGGCGACGGCAGACCCGCATCGGGGCGAGGTCGTGGATGTCGACGCTGCTGCCGCGGCGGATCGTCCAGGCGAGCGCGGCGGTGCCGGCGCGGGCGTGCCAGGGCCAGACCGTCGACGAGACGGGGCGGCGACGTCCGACGGCCATGTCGGCCTGGCCGTCGCGGACGAGCGCGAGCATGGGGACGAGGTCGGCGGGGTCCATCGAGCCGTCGCCGTCGATCACCGCGACGTACTCGGCGGTGGCCGCGAGCATCCCGGTGTGGACCGCGGCGCCGTAGCCGGGGGCGTCCTCGGTGACGACACGGGCGCCGTGGGCGCGCGCGACGTCGGCGGTGCCGTCGGTCGAACCGTTGTCGACGACGATCGCCGAGAAGCCCTCCGGGACGGCCGCCAGCACGGGCGGCAGCGCCGGTGCCTCGTCGCGACAGGGGATCACCAGGTCGCACACGGTCACCGCGCGGGCATCGGGACCGAGCGTCATGGTGACGAATTTAGTGCGAACACCTGAGAACCGCCCCTCGAAGACCCCGCGGCGGGCCCGTGACCTGGAGCGATGGCGACGTCCGCGAGGCCCGACCCCCTACCCTGGGGGCCGTGACGACGCCGACGCAGACGCCTGTCCACTCCCCCGGACGGTCGGCGCGTCGCGCCTGGCTCGCGGTCGCCGGCGCGGTGGTGCTCGTGGTCGCCTCCATGCTCTTCCCCGTCATCACGGGCGAGGACGTCCGCGTGCACGCGCCGCCGCTGCACGCCGACTGGGGCCCGGACGTCGGGTTCCACACGCTGCTGCCTCTCGCGGTGGGCGTCGGGCTGCTGCTCGCGTGGCGCTACGTCGTCGAACGACTGGCCTGGCCCTGGTTCCTCGCGGCGTCGTACGCGATGGCGTGGCTGTGGCCGTTCTCACTGGCGATCTCGCTCGGCCGGGCCGGTTTCGCCCGGCTCTACGAGCGTCCGGGCGAGTACCTGCACGACGCCGTCCGCGTGCAGGACGTCGGCGTGATGATGCACGAGTTCGTCGAGCGGATCCCGTACACGCACCCCGACAACTGGCACGTCCACGTCGCCGGCCACCCGCCGGGCGCGCTGCTGTTCTACATCGGCCTGGACCGGATCGGGATCGACGACCCGTTCTGGGTCGGCGTCGTGGTGATGACGCTCGGCGCGACGGGCGTCCTCGCCGGCACGCTGTGCGTCCGGGTGCTGGCCGGCGAGCGCTGGGCGCGCCGCGTCGCGCCGTGGCTCGTGCTCGCGCCGCTCGCGATCTGGATGAGCCAGGGCGACGCGCTCTTCATGGCCGTCGCCGCGTGGGGTCTGGCGCTGCTGGCCGTCGCGGCCACCCGCGCGTCCACCCGGTCGCGCGCGGCCTGGGGCGTGGCCGCCGGCCTCGTCCTCGGGCTGTGCGTCTTCCTCTCGTACGGCCTGGTGCTGCTCGGGATCCTGGCGCTCGCGGTGCTGTGGCTGACGCGACGCTGGTCGGTGCTGCCCTTCGCGCTCGCCGGGGCCCTGGTGGTCACCGCGGCCTTCACCGTCGCCGGGTTCTCCTGGTGGGAGGCCTACCCGGTGCTCGTCGAGCGCTACAACGCCGGCATCGCCTCCGAGCGCTCGTACCACTACTGGGTGTGGGCCAACCTCGCGGCGTGGACGTTCAGCGTGGGCCTGGTGACGTGGGCGGCGCTGCCCGAGGCGTTCGCCGCGCTGCGCCGCCGCGAGCCCGTCGCGGTGCTCGCCGTCGCCGGGTTCGTCACGATCCTGCTGGCCACCCTGTCGGGCATGAGCAAGGCCGAGGTGGAGCGGATCTGGATGCCGTTCTCGCTGTTCGTGCTGATGGCGTGCGCCTACCTGCCGTCGCGCTGGCGGATGCCCGCCCTGGCCACCAACGTGCTCCTCGGCCTGGCGATCCAGACGCTCTACATCATCCCCGTGCTCGCCCTGGCGCGGAGCCCCCAGTAGCGGTCCGCGGTCCGGCCCGTCCGCGACTCGACGGGTTGGCGGGGTTCCCGAGCGCGGGAACCCCGCCAACCCATCGGATCGGGGACGGGGGCGAGTCGGCGCGGGGTCGGCCGCCGTCAGCGGGTGCGGAGCGGCGCCGTCGCGAGCTCGGCGATGCCGTCGTCGGGGGCGACCTGGGCGGTGAAGCCCAGCTGGTCGCGCGCCTTGTCGGGCGAGGCGGCCACGTGCCGGACGTCGAAGGCGCGGTAGTCGCCGGTGAGGACGGGCTCGTCACCGCAGGCGGCCTGCGACAGCCGGCGCGCCATCTCGCCGATCGTGTAGCGCTGCCCGGAGCACACGTTGTAGGCCTCGAGGCCGGGGGCCTGGTCGCCGACGGCCTCGATCGCGGCGAGGTTGGCGCGGGCGAGGTCGTGCACGTGCACGAAGTCGCGCACCTGCTGCCCGTCCTCGAAGACGCGGGGCGCCTCGCCGCGGGCGATGGCCGAGCGGAAGATCGCGGCGACGCCCGAGTACGGGGTGTCGGCGGGCATGCCCGGGCCGTAGACGTTGTGGTACCGCAGCGCGACGGCCCGCGACCCCTCGAGCGTGCACCACGCGTCGGCGTAGTGCTCCTGCGCGACCTTGGACGCGGCGTAGCTGGTGCGGGGCGCGAACGCGGTGTCCTCGCCGATCAGGTGCCACTCGATCGGGCCGTCGCAGTGCGGGCAGCGCGGGTCGTAGCGGCCCTGCGAGAGGTCCTCCTCACGACGCGTCGCGGGAGGAACGTCACCGTGAGTGGGGCAGGTGTACCGGCCGTCGCCGTAGACCACCATCGACGACGCGAGCACGAGCCGTCCGACGTTCGCCCGGGCCATCGCCGCGAGCAGCACGGCGGTGCCGAGGTCGTTGTGCGTGGCGTAGTCGGGCAGGTCCTGGGCGTCGACGCCGTTGCCGACCATCGCCGCCTGGTGGCAGACGACGTCGACGTCGGCGAGCAGCGGGTCGAGGTCACCCGGGACGCGGACGTCGCCGCGCACCGTGCCCTCGGGCAGCGTGGCGTCCGGCCCGTGCGCCTGGAGCAGCAGCGCGTCGAGGCCGACGACGTCGTGCCCGGCCTCGCGGACCACCCGTGCGACGTGCTGGCCGATGAAGCCGGCGGAGCCCGTCAGCAGGACCTTCACGGCAGCTCGAACGGCAGGTGCAGGCCGTCGAGGGCCGAGAACGCGGGGTCGTCGCCGTCGAGGTCGACCGTGGCGGCCACGCCGCGCAGGGTGTCGCGCAGCAGGTCGGTGTAGCGGCCGAAGACCGCGAACACGTCCTCCTGGTTGACCGACGTGCCGGTCTCGACGCCGGCGTCGTGGTCGGTGACGAGCGCGACGGTGGCGTAGGCCATCGCCAGCTCGCGGGCGAGGACGGCCTCGGGGTGCCCGGTCATGTTGACGACGTCCCAGCCCTGCCGGGCGTACCACTGCGACTCGGCGCGGGTGGAGAAGCGCGGGCCCTCGATGACGACCATCGTGCCGCCGTCGACGGGCTCCTGGCCGGCGCCCCGCAGGCCGTCGAGCAGGGCCGTGCGCAGGGCCGGCGAGTACGGGTCGCCGAACGAGACGTGGTTGGCGCCGGTGTCGTAGAACGTCTGGGTGCGGCCGGTGGTGCGGTCGACGAGCTGGTCGGGGACGACGAGCGTGCCGGGGCCGTGCTCGGCCTGCAGACCCCCGACGGCGCACGGGGCGAGGATCCAGCGGACGCCGAGGCTGCGCAGCGCCCAGAGGTTGGCGCGGTAGTTGACCTTGTGGGCCGGGAACTGGTGGTCGCGGCCGTGGCGGGGCAGGAACGCGACGCGGCGCGGGCCGGCGTCGGTCTCGACGGTGCCCACCGCGACCGGGGACGACGGGTCGCCGAACGGCGTGCTCACCTCGACGTCCTCGGCGCCGTCGAGGAAGGTGTAGAAGCCGCTGCCACCGATGACCGCGAGCTGCGGCCTGTCGTCGTTCGTCATGACCCCGAGCCTAGATGCGGCGCTGTTCGGCGCTCCGTAGGGTTGCGTGCATGGCCCCCCACGCGCTCACCGGCATCGCCGAGACCCTGCTCGACAAGACGATCCTCCCGGGGTACTCCAAGATCGGCTACAGCCTGCGCAAGCGCTGGTGGCCCGCCGACGCCGAGCCCGGGTCGCTCATCGGCAAGCGGGTGGTCGTGACGGGTGGCAGCTCGGGCCTGGGCCGCGCCACCGCCGCCGGCATCGCCGAGCTCGGGGCGATCGTGCACCTCGTCGGGCGCAAGGCCTCGCGCCTGGAGGAGTCGGCCGGGCTGATCCGCCGCGACGTCCCCACCGCCGACGTCGTCATCGAGGAGTGCGACGTCAGCGACCTCGACGCCGTCCGCGCCTGGTGCGACGACCTCAAGGGCCGGATCGGCGCGCTCCACGGCATCGTCCACGACGCCGGCGTGATGCCGCCCGAGCGCACCGAGACCGCCCAGGGCCACGAGATGGCGCTGGCCACCCACGTCCTCGGCCCGTTCCTGATGACCGAGCTGCTGCGCGAGAACCTCGCCGAGGAGGGCTACGCGCGCGTCGTGTGGATGTCGTCCGGCGGCATGTACTCCGCGCCGTTCACGCACGAGGTGGCGACGGACCTGGAGTACCGCAAGGGCGAGTACAACGGCACCCGCTCCTACGCCCGCACCAAGCGGATGCAGGTGGTCGTCGCCGCGATGCTCTCCGAGCGCCTCGCCGGCGACGGGATCTTCGTGCACAGCCTGCACCCGGGCTGGGCCGCCACCCCGGGCGTCACCGACTCGCTGCCCGGCTTCGCCAAGATCGCCAAGCCGATCCTGCGCACCGCAGAGCAGGGCGCCGACACCGCCGTGTGGCTGATCGGGTCGGACGAGGCCGTCCAGACCACCGGCCAGTTCTGGCAGGACCGCCGTCCGCGTCCGATGACGTTCGTCCCCTCCCAGCTCGAGGAGGCCGAGGACCGCCAGCTCCTCTGGGACTACTGCTGCGAGGCGACGGGCGTCACGCCGGCGTAGGGGCTGGGGTCCTGGGCTGTCTTCCAGCGGTGACTCCCCGGTCGGTGCGGTGAGCGACGACGGGCGCACCTACGGACGAGGGTCGTGGTCGCGAGGGTGGGCGGCCGGCCTCGGGTCCCACAGGGCGAGACGGTCGAGGTACTGACCGCGGCAAACAGTTGCGAACCACGGTGAATTCACCACGTTTCGCGACGCTTTGCCCCGGTCGGTGTGACCGCTGAGGCCGGTGGTGGCGAGCCGTCCACCCACCGAGACAGAGCGCCCGGCCGCGGCGAGCCCGCGGCGCCCACCCCGCCCGTAGCTGCCTGTCGGCGAGCACCCCAGCGGAGCCGCACCCGAACCCGGCGAACGCCCCCAGCGCTCTCGGTCCGGCAGCTCCAGCGGCGCCCACACCGTCCAGGGCGCACCTCCCGACGGGGTTTCGCAAGTCGCGGAGGTGATCGCCGAGGCGCGTGGCCCGGCCGCGGCGCCCAACCCCGCCCGTAGCTGCCTGTCGGCGAGCACCCCAGCGGAGCCGCACCGGAACCCGGCGAACGCGCTCAGCGCTCCCGGTCGGGGAGCTCCAGCGACGCCCACACGGCACGCCAGACGGTCTTGGGCTGCTCACCGGAGGCGAGGGCCTCGTCGACGGTGCGGCTGCCGAGCTCGCCGAGCACCTGGGTGCTGGCCCAGACCTGGGCGTAGCCGAGGCCGAGGTGCTGCTCCATCCGGTCCCAGAACTCGCTGTGCCTCACGCGGCCAGTATGCGTCGGGCCACCGACAGCCCGGTCACGACGTGAGCAGGGTGCCGAGGCGCCGTGACGTGACCCACAGGCCGACGCACCCCATCACCAGCAGGTACGCGACGTGGCCGAGCGCCTCCCACCCGACGGTGCCGGTGGTGAGGGCCCGCTCGAGGGCGACGCCCTGGTACAGCGGGGTGGCCTGGACGACGAGCTGCAGCGCCCCGGGGTAGGTGGCGAGCGGGTAGAAGGTGGCCGAGAACAGGAACATCGGCATGATCGCCAGCTGGACGTACTCGAAGTCCTGCCAGGTGCGCATGTAGGTGGTCAGGGCCATCGCCGCCCCGGCGAACCCGAACGCGATCAGCACCGCCGCGGGCAGCGCGAGGAGCGTCCACCACGACTCGGCGTACCCCAGCGCGACCATGAGCAGCACGAACGCCGCGGAGTAGATGCCGCCGCGGGTGAGCGACCAGGTGACCTCGGCGGTGGCGACGTCGCGCGGCCGCAGCGGCGTGGCCAGGATCGTGTCGTAGAGCTTCTCGAACTTGAGCCGGAAGAACACGCCGTAGGTGGCGTCGAAGATCGCGCCGTTCATCGCCGCGGCGGCGAGCATCGCCGGCGCGATGAACTCCGCGTACGGGACGGCGGTGCCGTCGTCGAGGCGCACGGTGCCCACGAGCGCGGCCACGCCGATGCCGATCGACAGCAGGTAGAACGCCGGCTCGAGCATGCCGGTGAGGAACACGACCCACGACCGTCGGTAGACGAGCAGCGTCCGCTCGAGGATGCGCAGCGCGCCGCCGCGGGTGCTGGGCACCGGGGTGAGGCGCAGCGCCAGGGACGGCGGCGCCGACCGCATCGAGCCGGCCATCACACGCCTCCGTCGGCGAGCCGGCGCTCGAACCGGCTGCGGGCGAGCAGCCAGCCGGCGACGACCCACAGCGCCAGGTAGGCCAGGTGCCCGAGCAGCGCGAGCGCGTCGACGCGGTCGGTGGTGAGCATGCGGGTGGACTCGACGCCGTGCCACACCGGCGTCAGCCAGGCCACCGCCTGCAGCACGCCCGGCAGCTGCGAGATCGGGAAGAACGCGCCGGAGAACAACGTCATCGGCAGGATGCCGAGGCGGAACAGCAGGGCGAACGCGGTGTCGTCCTCGATGCTGGCCGACAGCGCGAGCACCGGCATCGCGTACGCCAGCCCGAGGAGCGCCCCGACGAGCACGGCGGCGACGCCGCCGGCGACCGAGGCCACCGTGCCGAACGCGACGAGCACCACCATCATCACCGCGCAGGTGAGCGTCAGGCGGACGGCCAGGTAGGCGACCAGGCCGTTGAGGACGTCGACGACGCGCAGCGGGGTGGCGATGCGCGCGGTGTAGACCGGCTCCCACTTGAAGGCGACCCACACCGGGTAGGTGGACTCCCCGACCGCGGTGGTCATCGCGTTGGTGGCGAGCATGCCCGGGGCGATGAACGCGAGGTAGGTGACGCCGAGGTCGCCCGGACCACGGTCGACGTAGCCGCCGAGGCCGAGCCCCATCGCGAGCAGGAAGAAGACCGGCAGCAGCGTGTACGACACGATGCCGCCGCGCCAGGTGCGAAGGAACAGCGTCCAGAAGTAGGCCCGTTGACGCAGGACCATGTCGATCGCGGTCATCTCACTCCCCCAGCGACCGGCCGGTGAGGCGCAGGAAGACGTCCTCGAGGCTCGAGCGGCGCACCAGCGTGCTGACGGGGACGACGCCGCGCGCGGCCACCTCCTCGAGCACCCGCTCGCCGGAGTCGGCGTACAGCAGGACGCGGTCGGGCAGCACCTCGACCCGGTCGGCGAGGTCGGCGACCTTCTCGGCGACCGCCTCGTTCTCGCCGATGCCCATGCGGATCTCGGTGACCTCGCGGGTGGAGTAGCGCGCGATCAGCTCGGCCGGCGACCCCTCGGCGGCGAACCGGCCCTGGTCCATGACGACGAGCCGGTCGCACAGCTGCTCGGCCTCGTCCATGTAGTGCGTGGTGAGGACGAGCGTGACGCCGGTCTGCTTGAGCCGGTACAGCTGGTCCCACACGACGTGGCGCGCCTGCGGGTCCAGACCGGTGGTGGGCTCGTCGAGGAGGAGCAGCTCAGGCGAGTTGACCAGCGACCGCGCGATCGTCAGCCGCCGCTTCATGCCGCCGGACAGCGCCGAGATCTTGTCGCCGGACTTCTCGCCGAGGTGGACGAAGTCGAGCAGCTCGTCGGCACGGGCGCCGCAGTCGGCGCGCGACATGCCGAAGTAGCGCCCGTAGACCGTCAGGTTCTCGCGGACGGTGAGCTCGGAGTCGAGGGTGTCCTCCTGCGGGCAGACGCCGATGCGCGCGCGGATCGCCGACCCGTCGGTGCGCGGGTCGAGCCCGAGGATGCGCAGCGTGCCCGACGTGGGCGGCGAGACAGCCGCCACCATGCGCATCGTGGACGACTTGCCGGCCCCGTTGGGCCCGAGGAACCCGAACGCCTCGCCGGCCCGGACGTCGACCTCGATCCCGTCGACCGCCGTGAAGTCGCCGTAGCGCTTGACGAGGTCGCGGGCGTGGACGAGGGATCCCGGGGTGGCGTCGCTCACCTGCGCGACACTAGGCCAGGCGCACGACAGGACTCCACGGTGTTTTCGCGGACGGGCGTCCGTCGCACCCGTCCCGTCCGTCCCACTCGGCACGGAGAACCGTCCCGGCACCCGGGAAGTTCTCCAGGTGCCGGGGCAGATTCCCAGGTATACCTGGGAAACCGTCACACCAGCACCCGGCGCTTGTCGGACCCGTGGGCGAGGATGGGCAGATGAGTGCGCGCCCGGGGCCGGACCCGGTCCTCGACCGGTTCTCGCCGGCCACCCGCGAGTGGTTCGCCGGCGCGTTCGACGCGCCCACCACCGCGCAGGTGGGGGCGTGGGAGGCGATCTCCGACGGCGCGCACGCCCTGGTCGTGGCGCCCACCGGCTCGGGCAAGACGCTGTCGGCGTTCCTGTGGTCGCTCGACCGCCTGGCCACCACTCCCCCGCCCGCCGAGCCCCTGCAGCGCACCCGCGTCCTGTACGTGTCGCCGCTCAAGGCCCTGGCGGTCGACGTCGAGCGCAACCTGCGCGCCCCGCTCGTCGGCATCACGCAGACCGCCAAGCGGCTCGGGGTCGACGCGCCCACGATCACGGTCGGCGTCCGCTCGGGCGACACCCCGCAGCAGGAGCGGCGGGCCATGGCCACCAAGCCGCCCGACATCCTCATCACCACCCCCGAGTCGCTGTTCCTGATGCTCACCTCGGCCGTGCGCGAGACGCTCGCCGGCGTCGAGACGGTCATCGTCGACGAGGTGCACGCCGTGGCGGCCACCAAGCGCGGTGCCCACCTGGCGCTCTCGCTCGAGCGCCTCGACGACCTCCTGCGCGAGCACGACGCCCGTCCGGCCCAGCGCATCGGGCTGTCGGCCACCGTCCGTCCGCACGAGGAGGTCGCGCGCTTCCTCGGCGGGCAGGCGCCCGTCACGATCGTGGCGCCCACGTCCACCAAGCAGTGGGACCTCTCGGTGGTGGTGCCCGTCGCCGACATGACCGAGCTCGGCACCGCGGCCCCCGTCGAGGGCTCGGCGGCCGGCGACGTCGAGCGTCAAGCCTCCATCTGGCCGCACGTCGAGGAGCGCGTGGTCGACCTCGTCTACGCGCACCGCACGTCCATCGTCTTCGCCAACTCGCGGCGGCTCTCCGAGCGCCTCACCGCCCGTCTCAACGAGATCCACACCGACCGCGTCGCGCTCCTCCAGGCGAGCCCCGACGACGTCGTCGGCGCGTCCCGGCCGCCCGCGCAGATCATGGCGCAGGCCGGCGCCACCGAGGGCGCGGCTCCCACGCTCGCGCGCTCCCACCACGGGTCGGTGTCCAAGGAGCAGCGTGCCCTGATCGAGGACGACCTCAAGTCGGGCCGCATCCCGTGCGTCGTGGCCACCAGCTCCCTCGAGCTCGGCATCGACATGGGCGCGGTCGACCTCGTGATCCAGGTCGAGTCGCCGCCGTCGG
>NZ_JBMGQR010000093.1:0-14600 GCF_049059935.1 Solicola agrisoli
CCCCGTCGACCTCACCTGGCCCGGCGGGCTGTTCGCGCCCGGCCAGCTGGTCGAGGGCCACCACCTGCTGCCCGACGTCCAGAAGGCCGCGGTCGACGCAGGCGCCCCGCACCCCGCCGCGGTCGGCGGACCGTACGGGTCCGACCTGCGCCAGTACGCCTACGCCGGCATCGCCACGCTGCAGTACGGCCCCGGCAGCATCGAGCACGCCCACTCGGTCGACGAGCGCGTCGACGTCGACGACGTCATGGCCTGCGCCCGCACCTACGCCCTGCTCGCCCTGCGGCAGTGCACCTGACGCTCAGCCGACGACGAACGCGCGGGCGGCGAGGACGTGCGCCAGGCAGGTCTCCTCGTCGGGCGCCGGGACGCGCACCCACTCGCGCATCCGGCGTCCCGACGGCGAGCAGGGCTCGCCCGCACCGGTCTCGATGAGCTCGGCCACCCGCGGCGCCGGCAGCTTGACGATGACGCCGTCGCCGGCGACGAACGCGTAGAACCTGCCCGCCGGGCCCTTGAGCCCGGGCGAGCGGAGCATCAGCCCCTCGTCGTCCTCCGGGTGCTCGGCCAGGACGCGGCCGCACACCGCGTCGAAGACCCGGTCGGTGGTGGTGGTCTCGCGTGCCATCGCCTCGCTCCTCGGCTGCCGGTCCGGTCCCAGCATGCCGGGCGAGGCGTCTGGCCGGAAGCCCTTCCCGGCCTGCTCCGACGGGTCTACCGTCGGCACGTGGCGACGCGGGGGCGACGACGGGCAGAGCGAGTGCGTCGCAAGGCGCGCCCCGACGACGGCCTCGTCGACGGCGCGCTCGACGTCCCAGCGTCCCGCTGGCGCTCCTCGCGGCGTCGCGCCCGGACCCTGGTGGTCGTGACGACCGCCCTCGGCCTGCTGGTCTGGGCCGCGTGCTGCGCGGTCGTGCAGACGCTCTGGCCGCCGCTGCTGCTGTCGCCCGGGGGCCTGGTGGTGGTCCTGGCCTCGTCCCTCCTCGCCGCCGCCGGCTCCTACCGCCTCGGGCGACGCCTGGCCGCTCGCGCCGTCCGCACGACGCTGGACGAGCTGCGGGCGGTGCTGTCGGACACGCGTCCCACGCAGCCGCGCTGGTGGACGCACGACCAGCACCTCGACCTGGTGCTCGGGCGCGAGACCGTCCTGCTCCGCCGAGGGCGACGCGTGGTCGTGTCGGCCGACGTGCACGGCGGGGCGGTCCTGCTGGCGACGTCGGTCGCAGTCACCGGCGGCCACGGGTACCCCGTCGACCCGGCGGTCCCCGGCACCTACGTCGACTTCTCCGGCGCCGGCGGCTGGTCCGACGGCGGTGGCGGGGGTGGCGGCGACGGGGGTGGCGGCGGGTCCTGCTGACCGCCCGAAGTTTCCCAGGTATACCTGGGAAACTTCGCCTGGCACGGAGAACTTTCCAGGTGCCGGGACGGTTTCCCACGTATACCTGGGAAGCTTCGTCAGCGGCGGGGAGGGCGGACGGCGGACGCGACCTGGTCGGCCATGGCCTGGGAGCGGGGGTCGGGCTGGGCGCGGAGGCCGGCGACGACGCCGGCGCGGTCGGCCTCGGAGCGGTTCTGGCTGAGCTTGGCCTTGGCCTCGACGCGGGTGACGGTCATCTCGAGGCCGACGATCGCGCGCAGCTGGCCGGCGACGAAGGCGGCGGGGGCGTCCTCGACGGCCCACGGCGCCTGCCGCGTCGACTCGTGCGCCAGCGTCAGGCGGGTGACGGCGTCGCGCACCCAGTCGGGGTCGTCGTGCACGCGCACGGTGCCGGTCAGGTGCACGGCGGAGTAGTTCCAGGTCGGCACCACGCGCCCGTGCTCGGCCTTGGCGGCGTACCAGGACGGCGTGACGTAGGCCTGCGCGCCCGAGACGATCGCGAGCGCGGGGGCGTCGTCGGCGATCGTGGTCCAGTGCTCGTTGGCGCGGGCCATGTGCGCCACGACGGTCGAGCCGTCCTCGCTCCACAGCACGGGCAGCAGCGTCGAGACGGGCACGCCGTCCGGCCCGACGGTCACCAGGTCGGCGGCACCGACGCCCTCGACCATCGCCCGCACCGCGTCCGGGTCGTCGACCCGGTTGGCTGGGGGGACGTACACGGCAGGCTCAGCGACCGTCCTTGCGGCGCTCGAGCATGCGGCGCACGCGCGCCTGGTCCTGCCCGAGCATCTTGGACAGCAGCGGCACGCGGAAGTAGAACGCCGCACCCAGGGCGATGACGACGAGCAGGAAGATCAGCATGTCTCCAGCGTACCGAGCACGCGGGCGCCGCGGCCCGGACGCACGACGTCCCTCCCGGCGACGGGCCGGGAGGGACGTGCGTGGTGGTGCGGGTGTCAGCAGGACGACTTGTAGACCGCGTCCTTGGCATCACCGTCGACGTTGTCCTTGGTGATGATCGTGAAGCCGGTCTGGATGTCCTTCTCGGTGGAGTCGCCGTCGATCGCCTTGATGGCCTGCTCGACGCCGTCCTTGCCGATGGTGGCGGGCTGCTGGGCGATGAGCGCCTGGACGGTGCCCTCCTTCAGCGCCTTGACCTGCGCCGGGCCGGCGTCGAAGCCGACGATCTTGACCTGGTCCTGCTTGCCGGCCTGACGGATGCCGGTGGCCGAGCCCTCGGCGGCGAACAGGTTGGTGGCGAAGACGCCGACGATGTCGGGGTCCTTCTGCAGGGCGGCCGTGACGAGCTGCGCGGCGCGCGACGGCTCGTTGCGGCTGTACTGCACGCCCAGGTACTGGAAGGAGGAGTCGGCGTCGACGGCGTCCTTGAAGCCCTTGACGCGTGCGTCGACCGTCGAGACGCCCGGGTCGGTCGAGATGACCAGCACCTTGCCGCCGTCGGGGTTGAGCTGCTTGATGGCGTCGAACGCCGCCTTGCCGCCACCCACGTTGTCCGACGAGACCGCCGACGACGCGAAGGACGGGTCCTCCACGGTGGTGTCGACGAGGACGACCTTGATGCCCGCGTCGGCCGCGGCCTTGAGCGGGGCCTGCATGGCCGAGACGTCGGTCGGCGCGATCAGCAGCGCGTCGGGCTTGGAGGCCACGACGGAGTCGACGATCGGCTTCTGCAGCGTCGGGTCGAACTTCTCCGGGCCCTGGACGTCGACGGTCGCGCCGAGCTTCTTGGCCTCCGCCTCGATGCCGCAGCGCATCGAGATGTAGAACTCGTCGCCGGCCACACCCTGCACGAACGCGATCGACTTGGAGTCGCTGCCGCCGCTGCCCGAGGAGCCGCTGCCGGAGTCCTCGGCCGCGCCACACGCGGCGAGCAGTCCGGTGGCGAGGACCGCCGACGACGCGAGCGCCAGGGTCTTGGTGATACCTCTCATGGTCATTCTCCTTGCTCCACGGGGGAGGTCTTCTTGGCTCCGGGACGGAACCGTGGGTGTGTGGACTTCTTTCCGCCGCGCGCCGCTGACGCGCGTCGGACCTGGTCGACGTAGACGGCGGCGATGAGCACCGCTCCCACGGCGACCTGCTGCCAGAACGGCTGGATGCCGACGATGACGAACCCGTTCTGGAGCACGGCGGGGATGAACAGGCCGACGACGGTGCCGAAGATGGTCCCGACGCCGCCGAACAGCGACGTGCCACCGATGACGACGGCGGCGATGACGTTGAGGTTGGTCTGGGTCTGCCCGGCGATCGCGGTGGTGCCGAACTGCGCGAGGAACAACACGCCGGCGAAGCCCGACAGGACGCCCGACAGCGCGTAGACCTTGATCAGGTGCCGGTCGACCTTGACGCCGACGCGGCGCGCCGACTCCTCGTTCGACCCGACGGCGTAGGTGTAGCGGCCGAAGCGGGTGTGGTGGAGGACGACGATGCCGAGCGCCACGACCACGACGGCGATCACGGTGAGGACGGGAAGCTGGCCGACGACGTTGCCGTAGCCGATCTCGTCCTGCATCACCTGCGGCACCTCGCGGATGTCGACGCCCTTGGTGATGATCTGGGCCAGGCCGAGCGCCATGCCGAGCGAGCCCAGCGTGACGATCAGCGGCGGCACCTTAGCCTTGGCGATGAGGAACCCGTTGAACAGGCCCCACGCGAGCCCGGTGAGCAGCGAGACGCCGATGCCGACGAACGCCGTGCCCCAGCTGTCGCCGCCGACGGCGATCATCGCCTTGGCGCCGATCACGCCGGAGAACACCATCACCGACCCGATCGACAGGTCGATGCCCGACGTGACGATGACGAACGTCATGCCGACGCCGAGGATCGCGAGGATCGACGCGTTCAGGACGATCGAGCGGGCGTTGCCCACGTTGGCGAAGTTGTTCGGCGCCAGCGTCGAGAACACGATGACGATGACGAGCAGCACGAGCAGGATCTGGAACGCCTGCATCTTCACGACGCGCTGCACCAGCGACTCGCCGCCACCGCCCTCCTCGGGCGGGGGTGACGACGGCGCGGCCGCCGTCTGGGGTGTGCGGACCTCGGTGCTCATGCTGCTGCCCTCCCGGTGGCGCCGGTCATGGTGCCGACCAGCTCCTCCATCGACGTCTCACTGGTCTTGTAGGTCGCGACGCGGGCGCCCATGCGGAGCACCTGCACCCGGTCGGAGACCTCGATGACGTGCGGCATCGAGTGGCTGATGAACACGACGCCGACGCCCTGGTCGCGGACCCGCCTGATCGTGTCCAGCACGTTGGCCGTCTGCCGCACGCCGAGCGCCGCGGTGGGCTCGTCGAGGAAGACGACCTTGCTCGCCCAGTGCACCGCCCGGGCGATCGCGATCGCCTGACGCTGACCGCCGGACATCTGCCCGACGGGCGACACCAGGCTGCGCACGGTGGCGCCGAGGCGGTCGAACGCCTGACGCGCCTCGCCCCGCATCGCCTTGTTGTCCATGAACCCGAGCGCGCCGGCCAGGCCGGGGCGCATCAGCTCGCGTCCGAGGAACATGTTCTGCGTCGGGTCCAGGTGCGGGGCGAGCGCGAGGTCCTGGTAGACCGTCTCGATGCCGAGGGCGCTCGCGGTCATCGGGGTGTCGATGTCGCGCCGGATCCCGTCGAACAGGATCTCGCCGGAGTCGACGGCCAGGTTGCCCGAGAGCGCCTTGACCAGGGTCGACTTGCCGGCACCGTTGTCGCCGATGAGCGCGACGACCTCGCCGGCCTCCAGGTCGAAGTCGGTGCCGTCGAGAGCGGTGACCTGACCGAACTTGCGGGTCAGGCCACGGGCCTCCAGGACCGGGGTCACTTGGGGCTCACCTGGTTCCACGGGACCGCACGGCCCTCCATCGCGGACAGGCAGCCGTCGAGGCGGCGCTTGCCCTCGTCGGCGAGGTAGGCCTGGCGTGCCGAGCGCTCCATGCCCACGGCGTCCTTCCAGACCGAGCGGCCGGCGATGAAGCCCGACGCGCCACCCTCGTCGCAGGAGACGGTGATGACGTTGGTGAAGACGTCGAAGTCGACGCCCGCCGAGAGCACGGCCCACGGCGACTTGATCGACGACGCCAGCTTGCGGCACGCCTCGGGGCTGCCGGGGTACTCGAGCTTGAGCAGGTCGGGGTTGAGGGAGTCGAAGGCCACCGCGGCCTCGATGATCGCGTCGGCGCGGCGCTCGGGGGTGAGCGGCTCCTCCTCGGGCAGCGGGTAGATCAGGTTCTCGATCACCGACGGGACGCCGGCCGCGCGGCAGTCCTCGACGACGTCGCGGATGACGTCCATCGCCTCACCGACGAGGTCGGGCTCACCCTCGGCGTGCGGACGGTCGGCGCGGGTCTGGATCAGGAACTTGACGGCGCTGCCGCCCTGGTCGAGCACCCACTGGCCGTTGAGCTGCGGGTCGCGGGCCGGACGGGGCTCGTCGCCGTACTTGGGGCGGACCTCGGGCTCCGCGGCCACGAGGACACCGAACGTGCGGCTCTCGCGGTCGCCGACCAGGTCGAGCGCCGGGGTGCCGAACGTCGGGTCGAGCAGGAAGGCGCTCGCGGTGTCGCCGAGCGCGGAGATGACGTCGGCCTTGATGTCGACGAGCTCCTCGTGCGTCGGCGCGTCGATGCCGACCGCGGCGTACATCCGCTTGAGCGTGTTGCGCTGGTCCATCGCGACGACGGCGAAGGTGCCTTCGGGCGTCGCGATGTCCGCGAGGGTCGTGCGGGTGGTGGGGGTCGATGTCATCGGTGCTGTCCTTCACTGGTGGATGGGTCGTGCGCGCCGAACCGGGCGAGGTGGTCGGCGAGGTCGGTGGTGGTGGTGTCGGCGGCGAACGCGGCGACGACCGCCGCGCCGTAGCCGGTGGACTCCTCGCGCGCGGCGTACTGCACGCTCGGGAGGACGGCGCTGCGGGAGCGGCGGACGCTGGCCATGCCCGTCCAGCCGCCGGCGACGAGGGTCTCGCTCGCGGGCGGCACCTCGGCGTCCATGCGGGCGACGACGTCGCGGAGCAGCGCGCCGCCGTGCGCCAGGGTGGCGGCGAAGAGCGCGGCGGGGCTGAGCCCGTCGCCGTCGGCGCGCACCTGCAGCACGCCGTCGTCGTTGTAGGCGCCGGTGACGCTGAGCGCGTCGGCCGTCGCCCCTCCCCCGTCGGGCAGCTGCATGACGGCCTCGTCGAGCGCCGCGCGTCCGGCGGCGTCCGAGACGCCGACGAGCTGCAGGACCCGGCGCATCAGCAGGCCGGACTTGGTGCCGGCGAGCATGACGCCCCGGCCGGGGAGCAGGTGGCGCAGCACGTTGATCTCGTGGTCGGCCAGGCGCTGGCGCGCGTCGGCGTCGAGCGGGCCGTCGAGCACCCGGACGAGCGCCTCGGCCGTGCCCATCGAGTCGTACAGCTGGTCGGGCTGCAGCACGCCGGCCGAGACCGACGCGACGAGGTGGTCGTGGCCGGCCACGGTGAGCACGGCGCCCGACAGCTCGGGCTCGACCAGGCGCGACGCGCGTCCCCAGCTGCTGCCGGCGGTGCGCACGGGCGGCAGCAGGGAGGCGTCGACGCCGAGCCTCTCGACCGCGGTGGGCCAGACCTCGCCGGTGTCCTGGTCGACCAGACCGGTGCGCGCCGACAGCGAGACCTCGGCGGCCCGGTCGCCGCCGAGCGCCCACACGACGTACTCGGGCACGCTCAGCCACTGCAGGCCGGCGAGGTCGAGGCCGCTCGCGCGGTGGTGGAGCAGCTTGGCGAACGTGGCGAGCGGTCCGGACGGCAGTCCGGTGCGGCGGGTGAACTCGCGGCGCAGCTCGGTCGGGAGCGCCTCGACCTCCTCGTCGCCGCGCGGGTCGAACCAGGCCAGGATGGGGATGACAGCGTTGTCATCCCTGTCGAGCAAGACACCCGCCTCCGCCATGCCCGACACGCCGACGGCGGTCACCGGGCCGTCCCCGTCGCGCCGGCGCAGGTTCTCCACCAGCTCGCCGAGCAGGTCGCGCACCGACTCCAGCAGCACGGCGGGGTCCATCTGGGTGCGGCCGTGGCCGAGGTCGGTCCACGGGGTCGGACGACGCGCGCCGCACACCTCGTCGCCCTCGACGGTCACGGCGAGCGCCTTGACGTAGGTGGAGCCGACGTCGAGGCCGACCACGATCTCGGCGCTCATGCGTCGCTCCCCCGGCCCAGCGACGCGGGCCAGTCGACGCCGGGTCGTGCGACGAGCGCACGGACGTCTCCGGCCAGCGTCCAGTCGCCGAGCGCGGCGGGCACGGCCAGGACGTCGCCGCGGGCCACGACGTCGCTCCAGCCGGACGCCTCGAGGGTGCCCTCGCCGTCGAGCACCACCACGGCGGCGAAGCCGGCCGCGACCGCGGCGGGTGCGTCGGCCACGGGGGCCGCGACGTCGAGGCGGAAGAACGGGTCGGCGACGGCGGGCAGCGTCGAGGCCAGGTGGGCGTAGCGGGCGGTGAGGTCGGTGTGCACCGACAGCGCCGCGAGGTCGTCGGCGGCCAGCGCGGTGTGCGTCACCGTGGGCATCACGGCGTCGAACCCCAGGCCGAGGTGGGAGTCCTCGCGGCCCGACGTGGTCACCGACCACTCGAGCAGGATGGAGAAGTCGGTGGGCTCCTGCACCTCGGTGACGAAGACGCCCTGGCCGATCGCGTGGACGGTGCCGGCGGGCACCAGGATCCCGTCGCCGGGACGCACCTCGATGCGGTGCATCCGCTCGATCATCCACGCGCCGTCCTGCGCCTCGCGGCGGGCGACGAGCTCGTCGGGGTCGACGTCGTCCTCCCAGCCCAGGTAGACCGCGCCGTCGTCGGTGGCGTCGAGGACGAACCAGGCCTCGGTCTTGCCGTAGGGGCAGTCGAGGTGGCTCGCGGCGAACCCGCGGTCGGGGTGGACGTGGACGGGCAGGCGCTGGCCCGCGTCGAGCAGCTTGACCAGGATGCCGGTGTCGGCCTCGCTCACCCGCGCGCCGGCGGCGTCGGGGCCGACCCAGGCGTCGGGGTCGGCGGCGACGAGGTCGCGCAGGAGGTCGCCGTCGACCGTGCTGGCCAGCCCGCGCGGGGCCTCGCCGACGCGCGGCACCGTGGCGGCCACCCACTCCTCGGGCTGGCGCGGCGACGTCGTCTCGATGCCCCGCAGCGCGGCGATCTTGGCGCCACCGGCGTAGAAGTGGTCGACCAGGTTGGGGGCGAGCCGGACGGGCTTCATGCGGGCACCTCGATCTCTCCTGATCCGCGCGGGATCAGCTCGGCGGGGACGACCACGCGCTCGGCGGGGCCGATGCGGTCGCGCCCCTCGTCGAGACCGAGACGGCGGAGCAGCTGGGTGGTGGCGACGGCCCCGATGCGGTGGGGGTCCTGGTCGACGCAGGTGACGGCGGGCTCGAGCGTGCGCGCGAGCGGGAAGTCGCCGAAGCTGACGAGCGCGATGTCGGTGCGCCCGAGGGTGTGCAGGGCGTGCACCACGCCGAGGCTCGCGCGGGGGTTGGCCGAGAAGATCGCGGTGGGCGGGTCGGCCGCGAGCAGCTGGTGGACGGCGCGCTCGGCGGCGTCCTCCTCGGCCTGGCCGGCGGGCACGAGCGCGGGGTCGACGGCGACGCCCGCCGCCTGCAGCGCGTCGTGGTAGCCGTCGAGCCGGTCGCTCGTGGTGGGGAAGCGCTCGTCGCGGCCGACGAAGGCGATGCGCCGGTGGCCGTGGGCGAGCAGGTGCTCGATCGCCCAACGGGTGGCGCCGCGGTCGTCGACGAGCACCGCGTCGTAGCCCTCGATCTCGAACGACCGGTCGACCAGCACCATCGGGAACGAGCTGCGGTAGCGCGCCAGGTACTCGTGGTCGCCGACCACCGGCGCGAGGATCAGGCCGCGGACCTGCTGCATCGCCATCCGCTCGACCTGGCTGCGCTCGCGGGCGTGCGTGTAGCCGGTGCTGCCGAAGACCACGGTGAGGCCGGACTCCAGGGCGGTGGACTCGACGGCGCTGGTGAGCGCGGCGAAGAACGGGTCGGCGATCTTGTCGATGACCACGCCGATGGTGTCGCCGGTGCCGGCCTTGAGGTTGCGGGCCACGGTGTTGGGCACGTAGTGGAGGCGGTCGACGACCTCCTGGACGTGGACGCGGAGGTCGTCGCGCACCTGCACCGAGCCGTTGACGACGCGTGAGACGGTCTTGATGCTGACGCCCGCCTCGGCGGCGACGTCATGCAGCGTGGGACGGCGGTCGCTCATGCCGACACCGCCTGCGTGCGGACGTCGAGCTCGGCGACGCGGGCGGCGTCGACGCGTCCGGCCCGCACCTGCTCGACGGCGGCACCGGCCACCGCGACGGCGTGCGCGACCGCGGTGGGCCAGTCGCCGTCGTCGGTGAGCGAGGCCGTCAGGCCGCCGACGAACGAGTCGCCGGCGCCGATCGGGTTGGCGACGTCGACCGCGGGGGCGTCGGTCCACGTGGTGCCGTGGGCGTCGGCGTAGGCCGCGCCCTGGGAGCCGGCGGTGACGACGGCGCGACGCGCACCCCGGGCCACGAGGTCGACCGCCGCGGCGAGCGCGCGTCCGCGGTACTCCTCGCGGTCGCCGGCCTGGTCGGACGACTCGGTGACGACGCCGGTGAGCAGGCCCTCGGCCTCCTCGAGGTTGGGCGTGACGACGTCGGGGCCGTGGGCGAGCGTGGCGGCGAGCACCTCGCGCGCGGCGTCGACCACGGACACGACGCCGTGGCGGCGGGCGAGGTCGCACAGACGGCCGTACGCGTCGAGGGGCAGGCCGGGCGGCAGGCTGCCCGAGCAGACCAGGACGCGGTGGCCGCCGGTGGCGAGCGCGCCGTCGACGGCGGTGAGCAGGTCGGCCAGCTCGGCCTCGCCCACCTGCGGGCCGGGCTCGTTGAGCACGGTGGCGCGGGTGCTGGCCTCGAGCACGATGGTGGCGCTGCGGACCTCGCCGGGCACGGCGACGGGCAGGACCTCGGCGCCCTCCTCGGCGAGGAGGTCGGTGAGCGCGGCCCCCTGGCGCTCGGCGACCAGGCCGACGAGCAGCGGCCGGTGGCCGAGGTCGCGGAGCGTGCGCGAGACGTTGACGCCCTTGCCGCCGGCCGTCACCTCGACGCGGGAGGGTCGCGAGACCGTCCCGGCGGCGAACTCCTCGACCCACAGCGTGCGGTCGAAGCAGAGGTTCGGGGTGACGACGATCATCGGGTCCTTCTCGTCTCGACATGAGGGACGGCGTGTGAGCCAGGCCACCTGCGGCGGTGGTAGGCGCTACTGTGACCCACGGATGACAACGTTGTCCAGCCCCCCGCCGAAACTCGTCAGAAACACCCCGCCGACCAGAAGGCCTGCCGATGACCACCCTCCCCGCCTCCGCCTCGCGCCTGGGCAAGCTGCGTCGACTCCAGCGCGTGAGCGACGCCGACGGCTTCATGCGCGTCGCCGCGATCGACCACCCCGAGAACTACCTGGCGCTGTTCGACCCCGACCTGTCGCAGGTCTCCTTCGACGAGGTCGTGGAGTCCAAGCTCGAGCTCGTGCAGGCGATGGCCGCGGTGTCGACGGCAGTGCTCGTGGACCCCGTGTGGTCGTTCGGGCAGGGCGTGCTCAGCGGCGCGATCCCCGCGTCCACCGGCGTGATCACCGGCCTGGAGCACCTCGCCTACTCCCCCCAGGGCTTCGGCACCGAGACCGTGCTGCGCGAGCGCTGGACGGTGCCGGTGCTGTCGCGCCTGGGGATCGACGCCGCGAAGCTCGTGGTGTTCTACCGCTCGGAGCGGGCCGACGTCAGCGCGTCGCAGCTGAAGCTGGTGAGCGACGTCGTGGCGCAGTGCGACGAGGCCGAGGTGCCCCTCGTCGTCGAGCCGCTCTGGTACCCGCTCGAGGGGGAGAGCCTGGACGACCCGGCCGTCCGGGCCGCCCGGATCGAGGCGATCGTGGAGTCGACGTCGGTGTTCGCCGACCTCGGCGTCGACGTCATGAAGGTCGAGTTCCCCGGCTACGTCGGCGACGACGCGGCCGAGGCCGCCGCGGCCGAGGCGTGCGCCCGGCTCGACGCCTCGATCGACGTGCCGTGGGTGCTGCTCTCGTCGTCGGCGACGTTCGAGCAGTTCCGCACCCAGCTGCGCATCGCGGCGGGCGCGGGCGCGTGCGGCTTCATGGCCGGCCGGGCGATCTGGGGCGACGCGGTGGGCCGCTACGACGCCGAGCGACGTGCCGCCGGGGCGCGCGCGGCCGTCGAGCGTCTGGAGTCGTTGCACGCGGTGCTGCGCGAGCACGGCCGCGGCTGGACGACGCCCGTCAGCGTCGCGGAGTCGGCGCGGGCCCTCCCCGCCGACTGGCACGAGACCTACTGACCGTGCGCGCGTTCGTCGTCGCGGGGCCGGCCGGGGCGGGCAAGTCCACGCTGGGCGCCGCCCTCGCGCGGCGGGCGCACGCGGCGCTCGTCGACCTCGACACCCTCACCAACCCGTTGCTCGACGCGCTCGGCGACGCCGTCGCGCCGGGCGGTCACTGGAACGACGACGCACTGCGTCCGGTCGTCCGCCCGGCCCGCTACGCGGCGCTGCGGGCGACGGCGAGGGCGCAGGTCCAGGCGGGCGTCGACGTCGTCCTGGTGGCGCCGTTCACCGCCGAGCTCGCGGGCGGGGACGACTGGAGCCTGCTTGAGACGTCGCTCGTGCCCGCCGCCGTCACGGTGGTCTGGCTCGACGCCTCCCCCGCGCTGCGCGACGCTCGGGTGCGCGCCCGCGGCGAGCGGCGCGACGCCGCCACCGTCCCCGCCGAGGTGCCGCCCCCCGGCGTCCCCCACGTCCGCGTCGACGCCGCCCTGGCCACCGCCGACCAGGTGTCGCACGTCCTCGGCGACTGCTGACCCGCCCCTCTCGCCACGTCCCGCCACCTCCCGTCACCCGTCGTCGAGATACGGCTTCTGCACCACGATGAGCCGGATCGTGGTGCAGGACCCGTATCTCGGCGACTCAGGTGGGCGGGCCCGGACGCACGAACGGCGCCCCGGCCGAGGCCGGGACGCCGTGCGCGTGGTGCAGGTGAGGCAGGTGGTCAGGGACTCAGAAGTCCATGCCGCCCATGCCGCCCATGTCGGGCGCGCCACCACCGGCGGCGGCCGGCTCGGGCTTGTCCGCGATGACGGCCTCGGTGGTGAGGAACAGCGCCGCGATGGACGCCGCGTTCTGCAGCGCCGAGCGCGTGACCTTGGCGGGGTCGAGGACGCCCGCCGCGATCAGGTCGACGTACTCGCCGGTGGCCGCGTTGAGGCCGTGACCGGGCTCGAGGCCCGCGACCTTCTCCGCGACGACGCCGCCCTCGAGGCCGGCGTTGATGGCGATCTGCTTCAGCGGGGCCGAGGCGGCCTTGCGCACGATCTGCGCGCCGGTGGCCTCGTCGCCCTCGAGGTCGAGCTTCTCGAACGCCAGCGCGGTGGCCTGGACGAGCGCCACGCCACCTCCGGCGACGATGCCCTCCTCGACGGCGGCCTTCGCGTTGCGGACGGCGTCCTCGATGCGGTGCTTGCGCTCCTTGAGCTCGACCTCGGTGGCCGCGCCGACCTTGATGACGGCGACGCCGCCGGCCAGCTTGGCGAGGCGCTCCTGGAGCTTCTCGCGGTCGTAGTCGGAGTCCGAGTTCTCGATCTCCGCACGAATCTGCGCGACGCGACCGGCGATCTGGTCGGCGTCGCCCGCACCCTCGACGATGGTGGTCTCGTCCTTGGTCACCACGATCTTGCGCGCGGTGCCGAGCAGCGACAGGTCGGCGTTCTCGAGCTTGAGACCGACCTCCTCGCTGATGACCTGACCACCGGTGAGGATGGCGATGTCGTTCAGCATGGCCTTGCGGCGGTCACCGAAGCCGGGCGCCTTGACGGCGACGGACTTGAAGGTGCCACGGACCTTGTTCACGACGAGCGTGGCCAGGGCCTCGCCCTCGAGGTCCTCGGCGATGATCGCGAGGGCCTTGCCGGACTGCATGACCTTCTCGAGCACCGGGACGAGGTCCTTGGCGCCGGCGATCTTGGAGTTGACGATGAGGACGTACGGGTCCTCGAGGACGGCCTCCATGCGCTCGGCGTCGGTCCAGAAGTAGGGCGAGATGTAGCCCTTGTCGAACCGCATGCCCTCGGTGAGCTCGAGGTCGAGGCCGAACGTGTTCGACTCCTCGACGGTGATGACGCCTTCCTTGCCGACCTTGTCCATGGCCTCGGCGATCATCTGGCCGACCTGCGGGTCGGCAGCCGAGATGGAGGCGGTGGAGGCGATCTGCTCCTTGGTCTCCACGTCCTTGGCGAGGTTCAGCAGCTGCTCGCTGACGGCCTCGACGGCCTTCTCGATGCCCTTCTTGAGGGCGATCGGGTTGGCGCCGGCGGCGACGTTGCGCAGGCCCTCGCGCACGAGCGCCTGGGCCAGGACGGTGGCGGTGGTGGTGCCGTCGCCCGCGACGTCGTCGGTCTTCTTGGCGACCTCCTTGACGAGCTCGGCACCGATCTTCTCGTAGGGGTCCTCGAGCTCGATCTCCTTGGCGATGGAGACGCCGTCGTTGGTGATCGTGGGGGCGCCCCACTTCTTCTCGAGGACGACGTTGCGGCCCTTGGGGCCGAGGGTCACCTTGACGGCGTCGGCGAGGGTGTTCATGCCCCGCTCGAGGCCGCGACGGGCTTCCTCGTTGAAAGCGATGGTCTTTGACATGTGTGGGAGTTCTCCGCGTCTGTGCGTCGGAACCGGTGGTCCGGCCGGTGCCCGCGACGGACGGACCGCGTCCACGGCGAACCCTTCTCGCCGCGACCTCGGACCTCACGGACCGGACCCGTATGACAGGTCGTGCTGGCACTCCACGTGTGGGAGTGCCAGCTCCCATCTTGGCACTCTGCCCCGGCGAGTGCAAACGCCTCAGGCGGTGCGCGGCACCCGGTCGGCGGGAAGCGTCTCGGGCAGCCCGAACCGCTCGAACAGCGACAGGTCGAAGTAGACGACGACGTGCTCGACGCCGTCCTCGCCCAGCTGGAGCTGCTGGATCTGGAAGGCGCGGTGCACGCCGTCCTCGCCGCGCATGTAGAGCCCGAAGCACGGCTGGCCGTTGGCCGAGACCGGGACGAGCACCTGGTCGCCGGGGCCCTGCGCCGGGCAGTTGACCTTGATGAGCGTGCCGATCTGCTCGGCGCCGCGGTACCAGCCGTCGAAGGGCGGCATCTCCCAGACGGCGTCCTCGGCGAGCAACGAGACGATG
>NZ_JBMGQR010000094.1:0-14040 GCF_049059935.1 Solicola agrisoli
GCCGGTGCCCACGACCGCCACCAGCCGGCACCTCGATGCCGATTCTCACGTCCCGCAGACCGAGGAATCGGCGTATGACCAGCCCACGCGGCCATAGGCCGATTCCTTTGCCGGGCCGCGCCGGATCGACCGAGGAATCGAGGTCGTGGTCCGTATCGGGGCCGAACCTCGACTCTCCCGTGCACGGGGCGGGGAGGGCGGCAGCGCGGGACGGGCCGGTGCCCACGACCGCCACCAGCCGGCACCTCGATGCCGATTCTCACGTCCCGCAGACCGAGGAATCGGCGTATGGCCAGCCCACGCGGCCATACGCCGATTCTCTGGTCCGGCCGCGGCGGACCGACCCCGTCAGTCCACCGGCAGGCGGACGGTGAAGGTGGCGCCCTCACCGGGGGCGGTGCGGAGGTCGACGCGGCCGCCGTGGGCCTCGACGAGGGCCGAGACGATGGACAGGCCCAGACCGCTGCCGCCGGCGGCGCGGGTGCGGGAGCGCTCGGCGCGGTAGAAGCGCTCGAAGACGCGGCCGGCGTCCTCGGCGGACATGCCGGGTCCCTTGTCGCGCACGACGACGACACCCTCGCCGCCCTCGACGCCCACCGACACGCTCACCGGCGTGCCGGGCGGGGTGTGCACGAGGGCGTTGCGCACGAGGTTGCCGAGCACCTGGCGGAGCCGGTTCGCGTCGCCGCGGACGACGACGTGGCCCGCGCTGGCGACGCGCACGACGGGCCGGTCGGGGTCGGTGGCGCGGGCGTCCTGCACGACCTCCTCGGCGAGCGGGACGAGGTCGACGGGGCCGAGGTCGAGCGGGCGGTCCTGGTCCATGCGCGCCAGGACGAGCAGGTCCTCGACGAGCAGGCCCATCCGCGCCGACTCCGAGGAGATCCGCTCCATGAACCGGTCCGTGGTGTCGCGGTCGGGAGCGCCCCCCTGGCCGTAGAGGTCGGCGAAGCCGCGGATCGACGTCAGCGGCGTGCGCAGCTCGTGGCTCGCGTCGGCGACGAACCGCCGCATCCGCTGCTCGGAGTCGCGGGCGGAGTCGGCGGCCTCCTCGCGCGAGCGGACGGCGTCCTCGATCTGCACGAGCATCTGGTTGATCGCGAGCGACAGCCCGCCCACCTCGGTGCGCGGGTCGAGGTCGGGGACGCGGGCCGACAGGTCGCCCGCGGCGATCGCGCCGGCCGTCCGCTCCACCTCCACGAGCGGACGAAGGCTGCTGCGGACGACGAGGTAGCCCGCGCCGCCGAGCAGCACGGCGACGAGCGCCGCGACCGCGGTCTCGATCAGCGCCAGGCGCGAGACGGTGGCGTCGACGTCGTCGAGGTCGATGGCGACGACGACGCTGTCGCCGTTGTCGAGCGGGCGGACGACCACGCGCCAGTCGCTGCCGCCGCCCTCGGACCCGACGGTGAACGGCTGGGTGCCGAGGTCGGACACCCGGTCGGCGTCGAGGTCTCCCAGCGCCGGCAGCTCGCGGGCGTCGCGGCGGTCGTCCGAGCGGCGGTCGACCACGGTGCCGTCGGCGTCGACGTACTCCACGAACAGGGGACTCGGCAGCTGCGGACGGTCGCCGTCCCCGTCCGGGTCACGCATCGGCGGCGGCGTGCTGAAGGACTGGTAGCCGAACCGGCGGCCCTGCTCCTGCAGCTGGTCGTCGACGCGCGCCACGAGCGAGCGCTCGAGCACCACGTTGGCGACGACGGCCGTGACGGCCAGACCGAGCACCACCGACAGCACCAGGATCGCGACCAGCCGGACGCGCAACGGGAGCGCGGCGGCCCGCTCCCGCACGCTCACCGCGGCAGCCGCATCACGTAGCCGAACCCGCGGACGGTGTGCAGCAGGCGCGGCTCGGTGGTGTCGACCTTGCGGCGCAGGTACGACACGTAGGTCTCGACGACGTTGCCGTCGCCGCCGAAGTCGTACTGCCAGACGTGGTCCAGGATCTGCTGCTTGGACAGCACCCGACCCACGTTCTGCAGCAGGTAGCGCAGCAGGTTGAACTCGGTCGGCGACAGCTCGACGAGCGCGCCGGCCTTGCGGACCTCGTGGCTGTCGGTGTCCATCTCGAGGTCGGCGAGCGCGAGCACGGCACCGGACGACGGCGTCGCGCCACCCTTGGCCCGTCGCAGCACGGCGCGCACCCGCGCCACCAGCTCCTCGAGGCTGAACGGCTTGGCGACGTAGTCGTCGCCGCCGACCGTCAGGCCCGCGACGCGGTCCGAGCCGGCGTCACGCGCCGTGAGGAAGATGACGGGCACCTCGTCGCCGCCGCTCCGCAGCCGGCGCACCACTTCGAAGCCGTCGACGTCGGGCATCATCACGTCGAGCACGACGAGGTCCGGTCGCTGCGCGGCCGCCTTGTCGAGTGCGGCCTGACCGCCCTCGGCGGTCTCGACCTCGAAGCCGGCGAACCGCAGGCTCGCGGCGAGGAGCTCGAGGATGCTCGGCTCGTCGTCCACGACGAGCAGGCGGGCGGGGACGTCGTCGGTCATCGGCACGGCCCCATCATCGCCCGCGAGCCTGGGTGTGACCCGGACGATCGCTGTGAGAACGCTGTGACCGGGCAAACTCCGAGCCGCCGTCCGGAACTTCTCGTTGGGCCCTTTCGTTCCCGGGCCCCTAGTGTGTGGGGCGGGTCCTCGGGGACCACACCCGTCCACCACAGAGAGGCACCACCCATGGGAATCATCGGATTCATCATCGTCGGACTGATCGCCGGCTTCATCGCGCGCGCCATCGTCCCCGGAAACGACAGCATGGGGATCATCGCGACGATCATCCTCGGCATGGTCGGCTCGTTCGTCGGAGGCTTCCTCGGCTCGCTGATCTTCGGTGGCAACATCGACATCAGCGCCTCGGGCATCATCGGCTCGATCATCGGCGCCATCGTCGCGCTGCTGGTCTACAACGCCGTCACCGGACGCAAGAAGGTCGCCTGACCTCACCGGTCCACCGGACCGACAGAGCTGTTCGACACCCACCGCGCGCCTCGGGGCCGCGGTGGGTGTCGTCTGTCACCCGAGCCCGTGCCCGCGATCGACGCCCGCCGTCGTCGGCAGCCCGTCAGGATAGGATCAGGACCGACTCATGCTGCTCCTCGTCGTCCTCCACCTCGTCGCTGCAGCAGTCGCGCCTGCGCTCACCCGTCTGCTCGACCGCAGGGCCTTCCTGGTCCTGGCGCTCGTCCCCGCCGGATCGCTCGTCTGGATCCTGACGCAGACCGCCACCGTCACCGGCGCCGACGCCCGTCCCGTCGAGCAGGTCACCCCCTGGGTGCCCGCGCTCCGGATGGAGCTCGCGTTCTCCCTCGACACGCTGTCGTGGTTCCTCGCCGTCCTCGTCACCGGGGTCGGCGCGCTCGTCCTGGTCTACTGCGCCTGGTACTTCCGTGAGGGCGACCCCGAGATCTGGCGGTTCTCCGCCGTCCTGACCGGCTTCGCCGGCTCGATGCTCGGGCTCGTGCTCTCCGAGGACTTCCTGCTCCTGTTCATCTTCTGGGAGCTCACCACCGTCTTCTCCTACCTGCTCGTCGGTCACAACCCCGAGCGCAAGGCCAACCGTCGCGCCGCCATGAGCGCGCTGATCGTCACCACGTTCGGCGGCCTGTCGATGCTGGTGGGCATCATCGTGCTGGGCCAGCGGGTGGGCAGCTACCGGATCTCCGAGATCGTCGCCGCCGAGCCGACGGGCGCCGCGGTCACCGCCGCGGTCGCGCTGATCCTGGTGGGCGCGGTGTCCAAGTCCGCGCTCGTGCCGTTCCACTTCTGGCTGCCCGGCGCGATGGCCGCACCCACCCCCGTCAGCGCCTACCTGCACGCCGCGGCCATGGTCAAGGCCGGCATCTTCCTGGTCGCGCTGCTCGCCCCCGCGTTCGCCGACGACCCGATCTGGCGTCCGTCGCTGCTCGTGCTCGGCGTCCTCACCATGCTCGTCGGCGGTCTGCGCGCGCTGCGTCAGCACGACGTCAAGCTGCTGCTCGCGTACGGCACCGTCAGCCAGCTCGGCTTCCTGATGGCCATCGTCGCGCTCGGTACCCGCAACGCCGCGCTCGCGGGCGTCGCGATGATCTGCGCGCACGCCCTGTTCAAGGCGGCCCTGTTCATGGTGGTCGGCATCGTCGACCGCACCTGCGGCACCCGCGACCTGCGCGAGCTCACCGGCCTCGCGCGACGGATGCCCGTGCTGCTCGTCGTCACCGTCCTGTCGGCCGCCTCCATGGCCGGCCTGCCCCCGCTCGCCGGGTTCGTCGCCAAGGAGACGGTGTTCGCCTCCTTCGAGGAGGTCGCCCACGGCGAGGGCGGCACGGGCCTGGCCCCGTGGGTCGGCTGGGTCGCCCTGGCGGGCCTCGTGGTCGGCTCCCTGCTCACCGTCGCCTACAGCGCACGGTTCGTCTGGGGCGTGTTCGCCGACAAGGTCGGCGCCGAGCTGCCGCGCGAGCCCGCCCGCATCCCGGCCGGGTTCCTGGCCCCCGCCGTCGTGCTTGCTGCCGCCAGCCTCGTCGTCGGGTTCCTCGGTGCCCCCTGGACGAGCCTCGCCGAGGGCTACTCCACCGACTTCCCCGCCGGCGAGTCGCAGGAGTACCTCGCGCTCTGGCACGGGTTCGAGCTGCCGCTGCTGCTCTCGGCGATCGCGGTGGTCGGCGGCGTCGTGCTCCACCTGCAGCGCTACCGCACCGAGGTGCTCCAGGCGCAGTTCACGCACCTGCCCGACGCCGAGCGTGCCTACCAGTGGGGCATGCGCGGCGTCGACCGCCTGGCCGTCGAGGTCACCGGTGCCACCCAGCGAGGCTCCCTGCCCATCTACCTCGGCACCATCGTCCTGGCGCTCGTGCTCGTGCCGGGCACCGCGCTCGTGATGGCCCACGACGGCTTCGGCGACGTCGTCGCGTGGCAGAACCCCGCGCAGGCCGTCGTCGCGGCGATCATGGCCGCCGCCGCGATCGCCGCCGTCCGGTCGCGCAAGCGGCTCAAGGCCGTCATCCTCGTCGGCGTCGTCGGCTACGGGATGGCCGTGATGTTCGTCCTGCACGGCGCCCCCGACCTCGGCCTCACCCAGGTGCTGGTCGAGACCGTCACCCTCGTGATCATCCTGCTGGTGCTGCGCCGGTTGCCCGCCTACTTCTCCGACCGCCCGCTGACGATCGCGCGCTGGTGGCGGGTGACCATCGGCGTCCTGGCCGGCGTCGCCGTCGGCGGGTACGCCCTGGCGGCCTCCGGCTCGCGCACGCTCGACCCCGTCTCGGACGCGTTCGCGCGGGAGGCCTACGACTTCGGCGGCGGCGAGAACGTCGTCAACGTGACGCTGGTCGACATCCGGGCGTGGGACACGATGGGCGAGCTGTCGGTGCTCGTCGTCGCGGCCACCGGCGTCGCGAGCCTGATCTTCCTCATCACCGGCCGGACCGGACGCGTGCGTCCCGACGAGGCCATCGACAACCCCAGCCGCTGGCTGCGCGCGGGCCGCACGCTCTCGCACGAGCGGCGCTCGGTGATCTTCGAGATCGTCACCCGCCTGGTCTTCCACATGATCATGGTGTTCTCGCTGTTCCTGGTGTTCTCCGGGCACAACGAGCCCGGCGGCGGGTTCGCCGGCGGGCTCATCGGCGGTCTGGCGCTGATGGTGCGCTACCTCGCAGGTGGGCGCCACGAGCTCGACGAGGCCGCCCCCGTCGACGCCGGGCACCTGATGGGCCTCGGCCTGGTGATCGCCACGATCTCGGCGCTCGCACCCCTGCTGTTCGGCGGCGAGGTGCTGCAGACCGCGGTGCTCGAGGGCACCTTCGGGTGGCTCGGTGACATCAAGCTGGTCACGTCGCTGTTCTTCGACTTCGGCGTCTACCTCGTCGTGATCGGCCTGATGCTCGACGTGCTGCGCAGCCTCGGTGGCGGCATCGACCGCGGCGCGGTCGAGGACGACCCCGAGGTGGACGACCCCGCCCACGCCGACGCCGCACCCGCGGAGGGCCTCTCGTGACCACCAACCTCACCCTCGTGATCCTGATGGCGATCCTCGTCGCCTGCGGCGTCACCCTGATGCTCGAGCGGAGCCTCACCCGGATCCTGGTCGGCGTGCTGCTGCTCAGCAACGGCGTCAACCTGTTCTTCATCATCGCGTCGGGCCCGGCGGGCCAGCCGCCCGTCCTCGGGTCGGTCGGGCCGGGGCGCATGAGCGACCCGCTGCCCCAGGCGATGGTGCTCACCGCCATCGTCATCACGCTCGGCGTCTCGGCGTTCCTGCTGGCGATGGCCTACCGCTCCTGGCAGCTCGGCGGCGACGACGAGGTGCAGGACGACGTCGAGGACGCGCTGATCACCCGGCTCGCCGAGCGTGACGAGGTCTCGTCCACGTTCGACGACAGCTCCGACGGCGAGCTCGACGAGGAGGGTGCGGACACATGAGCATCACCATGATCATCCCGCTCCCGGTCGTGCTGCCCCTGCTCGGCGCCGGGCTCTGCCTGGTGTTCGGGCGCTCGGCGCGCGCGCAGCGGCTCATCAGCTTCGGCGTGCTCAGCGCCGTCGTCGTCATCGCGGCCGTGCTGCTCGTGCGCGCCGACGCCGACGGCCCGCAGGTGGTGAACCTCGGCGGCTGGCCCGCCGAGCTCGGCATCAGCCTGGTGGCCGACCGGCTGTCGGCGCTCATGCTGCTGGTGTCGTCGATCGTCACGCTGTGCGTGCTCGCGTACTCCCTGGGGCAGGGCGTCATCGAGTTCGGCCGCGACACCCCGCTCTCGGTGTACTTCCCGACGTTCCTGGTGCTCAGCGCGGGCGTCTCCAACGCGTTCCTGTCCGGCGACCTGTTCAACCTGTTCGTCGGCTTCGAGGTGCTGCTGTCGGCCAGCTACGTGCTCATCACGCTCGGCGGCACGGGCCCGCGCGTGCGCGCCGGCACCACGTACGTCGTGGTGAGCCTGCTGTCGTCGATGCTGTTCCTGATCGCGATCGCCGCGACGTACGCCGCCGTCGGCACGGTCAACATGGCCGACGTCGCGCTGCGGATGGACTCGGTTCCGCCGGGCATCCAGACGGTGCTCCAGCTGCTGCTGCTCACCGCGTTCTCGATCAAGGCGGCGGTCTTCCCGCTGTCGGCCTGGCTCCCCGACAGCTACCCCACCGCCCCCGCGCCCGTCACCGCGGTGTTCGCCGGGCTGCTCACCAAGGTCGGCGTCTACGCGATCATCCGCACCCAGACGCTCCTGTTCCCCGACAGCCCGCTGAGCGACCTGCTGCTGTGGGCGGCGCTGCTGACGATGGTGATCGGCATCCTGGGAGCCGTCGCGCAGTCCGACATCAAGCGTTTGCTGTCGTTTACGCTCGTCAGCCACATCGGCTACATGATCTTCGGCGTCGCGCTCGGCACCGAGCTCGGCATGACCGGCGCCATCTTCTACGTCGTCCACCACATCACCGTCCAGACCACGCTGTTCCTGGTGGTCGGGCTGATCGAGGTCCGGGGCGGCAGCACGTCGCTCGACCGCCTCGGCGGCCTGGCCCGCGCCGCACCGCTGCTGGCGGTGATGTTCTTCATCCCGGCCATGAACCTCGGCGGCATCCCGCCGTTCTCGGGCTTCCTCGGCAAGGTGGCGCTCGTCCAGGGCGGCATCGACCGCGCCGGCTGGCTCTCCACGGTGGTCGTCGCCGGCTCCATCGTCACGAGCCTGCTCACGCTCTACGCGATCGCCAAGACGTGGAACCGCGCGTTCTGGCAGCCGGCGCCCGAGGACGTGGGCGACCTCGACCACAGCTGGTCGAGCGGCACCAAGTCCGGTGACCGCTGGGGCAGCGTCGACGCCCTGGCGGACGTCACCCGGCTGCCCACCGCGATGGTGGTCCCGACGCTCGTGCTCGTCGTGCTCAGCTCGGCGCTCACCGTCGTCGCCGGGCCGCTGTACGGGGTGAGCGAGCGCGCCGCCGTCGAGCTGCGGCAGCAGACGCCGTACATCTCGGCCGTGCTCGGCGAGGACGTCGCGACCCTTCCCGTCTTCGCGAGAGGCGACTGATGCCCCGCACCCGCTTCCAGCGCGCCAGGCTGAACTACCAGTGGCCCGTCATCCTGGGGCTCACCGCCGTGTGGATCATGCTCTGGGGCGACCTGTCGCTGTTCAACGTCGTGTGCGGGCTCCTCGTCGCGTTCTTCGTGCTGACGGTGTTCCCGCTGCCCCCGCTGCAGTTCTCCGGACGCGTCCGGCCGGTCGGCCTGCTGGTGCTCCTCGCGGTGTTCCTCGTCGACCTGGTCAAGGCCAGCGTCCAGGTGGCCGGCAAGGCGCTCGACCCGCGCTACCAGCCGTCCAACGCGATCATCGCGGTGCCGCTGCGCAGCCTGGCCGACGCGTACTTCCTGCTCACCGCCGAGCTCGTCTCGCTCGTGCCCGGCAGCCTGCTGCTGGAGTCCGACTACGGCGAGCGCACCCTGTACCTGCACGTGCTCGGCGCGCGTGACGACGCCGACGTCGAGAAGGCGCGCGAGGCCGTCTGGGCGCAGGAGCGTCGCGTGATGAAGGCGCTCGCGTCGGACGACGAGATGCGCGACTACGAGGCCGCCGTGAAGGAGTCGACGTGAGCACCTGGGTGATCGTGGTCTGCGTGGCGCTGCTGGGCGTCTCCGGCGTGCTGACCGTCGTCCGCATGGCGCTCGGCCCCACCACGCTCAACCGCACCATCGCGATGGACGTGCTCGTGGCCATCTGCGTGTGCGCGCTCGGCCTGGAGGCGGCGGTCAACCAGCACGCCACCACACTGCCGATCCTGGTGGCGCTGTCGCTGCTCGGCTTCGTCGGGTCGGTGAGCGTCGCTCGCTTCGCGGCCCGCGAGGAGAAGACCGAAGGACGTGACCACGCATGAGCTGGACCGACGTCGCCGACGCCGCCGCCGCGGTCTGCCTGATCGGCGGCTCCCTGCTGTCGCTGGCCGCCGCCGTGGGCATCGTCCGCTTCCCCGACCTGTTCAGCCGCATGCACGCCGCCACCAAGCCGCAGGTGCTCGGCCTGCTGCTCGTGCTGGTCGGGGTCGAGCTGCGGCTGCGGTCGGGCGAGGCCCTCGGCGTCATCGTGCTCGTCGCCCTGTTCCAGTTCATGACGGCGCCGGTCTCGGCCCACATGGTCGGGCGCGCCGCCTACCGCACGAGCCCGATCCGCACGGACCTGCTCGTCCGCGACGAGCTCGCCGAGCGGAACGACGACCGGGACGCCTCCTCCTAGGACACCCCGTCGAACCGGTCCCGCGCCCGTTCGATGTCGTCCATCGACGACGCCGCCCACTCGAGCAGCACGTCGACCGGGCGGCGCAGCGTCTTGCCCAGCGGGGTGATCGTGTACTCGACGCCCACGGGGCGCGTCGGGAGCACCTCGCGCTCCACGATGCCGTGCCGCTCGAGCCGGCGCAGCGTGGCCGTCAGCGACTTCTGGGTCACCGCCGGGATCGCGCGGCGCAGGTCGTTGAAGCGGCACGGACGCTCGCACAGCTGGTCGAGCACGCTCAGCGACCACTTGTCCAGCACCTGGTCGAGCAGCTCGCGGTGGGGCGCGGAGATCGTCGGCTCGGCGCCCTGGGTGGTGTCGTCCATGCAACCTGGTCTCGTTGAAGTGCCCTGCGTCGGGCGGGTATCAAGACGATACCTATAACCGACCGTTCCTGGGAGACCCGATGACCGTGCACCTGTCCACGCCCGGCGGCCTGCTGCAGCCCGCCCCGTACCACCACGTCGCCGTGGGCACGGGCTCGCGCCACGTGCACGTCGCCGGGCAGGTGGCGCGCACGGCCGACGGCTCCCCCGTCGCACCGGGCGACCTGGCCGGTCAGGTCGCGCACGTGCTGCGCAGCACCGCCACGGCCCTGGCCGGCGTGGGCGCGACCTTCGGCGACGTCGTGCGCCTGACGTTCTACGTCGCTCGCTGGTCGCCCGAGATGATCGGTGCCTTCATGGCGGGCGTCGAGTCCGTCGCTCCCGAGGTCGGGCTGCCCCTCCCGATGCCCCCGGCGTCGCTGATCGGCGTCGAGGTGCTCTTCGAGCCCGACGTGCTCGTCGAGGTCGAGGCCACCGCGGTGCTGGACTGACGGCTCAGGCGGGGTGCCCGGACCCGGTCAGGCGCTTGCGGGCGTACATGTCGGTGTCGGCCTGGGCGAGGAGGGCGTCGGTGTCGACGTGGCCGGGGCCGGCGTGCGCGACGCCGACCGAGGCCGTCACCCGGATCGCGACGGGACCCACGCGGATGGGGCGCGAGATGCGTCCCTCGAGCCGGGCCACCACGGTGGCGACGACCTCGGGGGTGATGTCGGCGAGCAGCACGACGAACTCGTCGCCGCCGATGCGGATGACGACGTCGTCGGGGCGCACCGACTCCTGCAGGCGGGTGCCGACCGCCTGCAGCGTCCGGTCGCCCGCGTGGTGGCCGTAGGTGTCGTTGACGCCCTTGAACCCGTCGACGTCGACGAACAGGACGGCCCCGCCCTCGCTCGACGCCTCGATGCGGCAGGCGAGCTGGTCGAGTCGCGCGTCGAGGACGCGACGGTTCCACAGGCCGGTGAGCTCGTCGCGCGTGGCCTGGCGGGCGAGCTCGTCGCCGAGGCGGCGGCGCTCGCCGATGTCGGCCACGTGGAGGATGGCGGTGGTGAGCTCGGCGGTGCTCGCGACCACGGCGCTCGTCACCCCGACCCAGCGCTGGGTGCCGTCGGCGTGCAGGGCCCGCAGCTGCAGCTCGTCCTGGGTGTCGGACACGATCGACGCGACGAGGTCGACGTCCTGGCCGGGCGCGACCAGCCGGCTCAGCGGCAGGGTGGCGAGCTCCTCGGGCGTGCGACCGAGCAGCTCGCAGAGCATCGGGTTGACGCGGCCGCCGACCACGCGGCCCGCGGTGTCGAGGTGCACCAGCGCCATCCCGTTGACGGCGTGGTCGAAGGCCATCCGGAACTCGCGCTCGTGGCGCCGCAGCCGCTCGGCGAGACGGGCGTGCGACAGCGCGATACCCGCCTGGCCGGCGAACAGCGCCAGGATCTCGGCCTGCTGGGCGTCGGGCACACGTCCCGACCGCGGCAGGTCGACGCCCAGGACGGCGTGCAGCACCCCGTCGTCGTCGCGCATCGGCGCCCACAGGGCGTCCATCGGGTGCCAGCCCCCGTCCTCGACCGGCTCGGGGAGGTCGGGCACCCAGGCGTCGACGTCGGCGGGCGCGTCGGCGTGGTGCAGGAAGATCAGGTCACCGAGCCGTGCGCCGAGGTCGAACTCGGCCTGGAGCTCGGCCACCGCCACGGGCTCCAGGTCGCTCACGTCGACGGCGGCCAGCGGGTTGTCGGGGTGGCCCGCCACCGCCTCGCAGTGCAGCATGCCGTCGCGGTGCAGCACGCGCACGACGGCGACGTCGAAGCCGGACACCGCCACGACGCCGTCGACGACCGCCTGGAGGGTCTCGGCGAAGGTGGTCCGGGTCTGGACGTGGCGCAGCGCCGCGAGGAGGTCGTGGACCGTCCCCGCGTCGTAGCCCTGCGCGCTCGTCATGTGCTGATCATGAGGCCCACCCGGGCCTACCACTACTTAAAATTGAGTATATAGCCCAGGTGGGCCATGCTCGGCACCCGTCTGGTTCGATGGACGACGTGCGCATCGCGACCTGGAACGTCAACTCCCTCCGCTCCCGCATCGACCGGGTGGCCGCGTTGCTCGAACGGTCCGACGTCGACGTGCTGGCCCTGCAGGAGACCAAGTGCCGCGAGGACCAGCTGCCGCGCGAGCGCCTGGAGTCGCTCGGCTACGAGGTCGCGCACCACGGCGTCTCGCAGTGGAACGGCGTCGCGGTGCTGTCGCGCGTGGGGCTCGACGACGTCGAGGTGGGCTTCGAGGGCGTGCCCGCGTACGGCGAGGAGCCCGTCGTCGAGGCCCGCGCGATCGGGGCGACCTGCGGCGGCGTGCGGGTGTGGAGCCTTTACGTGCCCAACGGCCGGGAGCTCGGCCACGCGCACTACGACTACAAGCTCGCCTGGCTCGACGCGCTGCGGGCCGCGGGGGCGTCCTGGCTGGCCGACGACCCGCAGGCGCACGTCGCGCTCGTCGGCGACTGGAACGTCGCCCCCACCGACGACGACGTCTGGGACGTGGCCGCGTTCGAGGGCCACACCCACGTGTCGGCTCCCGAGCGCGCGGCGTTCGCGTCCGTGGTGGACGCGGGGTTCGCCGACCTCGTCCGCCCCTACACGCCCGGCCCCGGCGTCTACACCTATTGGGACTACCAGCGCCTGCGCTTCGCCCGTCGCGAAGGCATGCGCATCGACTTCGTCCTCGGCTCCCCCGCCCTCGAGTCGCGCGTCACCGGAGCAGTCATCGACCGCGAGGAGCGCAAGGGCAAGGGCGCGTCCGACCACGCGCCGGTGATCGTCGAGCTGTCGGACTGAGGGCCGCGGACCACGGCAGGCGGTCGCGGACCACGGCGACCTCGCCGTGGTCCGCGACCGATCACCAGGAGACCCTGGTGAACGACCGGATCAGAACGACGGCCGCAGGGGGTAGTGCGCGTTGCCGGCGGCGTCGGGCTTGACGGCCAGCACCTGGTGGAGCTGGATCTCGTTGCGCTCGAAGCCCAGGCGGGAGCCGGCCATGTACAGGCCCCAGACCTTGGCGGTGCCCTCGCCGACCTCGGCGACGCACTCGTCCCAGTTCTCCTCCAGGTTGCGGCACCACCCGGCGAGCGTCAGGGCGTAGTGCTCGCGGAGGTTCTCCTCGTGACGCACCTCGAGCCCGATGTCCTGGATCTCGCTGACGATGCGGCCCGAACCGGTGAGCTCGCCGTCGGGGAAGACGTAGCGGTCGATGAACGCGCCGGTGTCCTTGGCGAGGTTGTCGGGGCGGGTGATGCAGTGGTTGAGCAGCCGGCCGCCCTCGCGCAGGCGGTCGTGAAGGAAGGCGAAGTAGGCCGGGTAGGCCTTGATGCCGATGTGCTCGGTGAGGCCGATCGAGCTGATCGCGTCGAAGCCGGTCTCGGCGACGTCGCGGTAGTCGCTGTGACGCACCTCGGCGCGACCGGTCAGGCCCTGGCGGTCGATCTCGGCCTGCGCCCACGCCGCCTGCTGCTGCGAGAGGGTGACGCCCACGGCGGTGACGCCGTACTCGCGGACGGCGTGGCGCACCATGCCGCCCCAGCCGCAGCCGATGTCGAGCAGGCGCTGTCCGGGCTGCAGGTCGAGCTTGCGGGCGACGAGGTCGTACTTCTCGGCCTGCGCCTCCTCCAGGCTCGCCTCGGCCTTGGGGAACACCGCGCACGTGTACGTCATCGACGGGCCGAGCACGAGCTCGTAGAACCGGTTGGAGACGTCGTAGTGGTGGTGGATCGCGACGGCGTCGCGGTTGCGGCTGTGCCGCAGGCCCTCGAGCGCACGACGCCAGCGCGGCAGGTGCTCCTGCGGCGGGGGCGGCGGCGGCTTGAGGTTGGCGATGCCCAGGCTGCGGACGATGCGCAGCGCCTCCGCCGCGGACGGCCGCGTGAAGTGCAGGTTGTTCATCAGCAGCGTCATGGCGTCGTACGGGTCGGCCGGGTGCACGCCGGTGACCTGCAGGTCGCCCGAGACGTACGCCCGCGCGACGCCGAGGTCGCCGGGCGCCGTCATGATGTACGCCAGGCCGCGCTCGTTGGCCAGGTGCAGGCGCACGTCGGAGTCGGCCGGTCCGGCCGAGCTGCCGTCGTACGCGGTGAAGGCGAACGGGGGTCCGCCGGGCATGAAGCGATCGATCGCCTCGCCGATGGTGATCTGGGTGCGGGTCTGGGTGCTCGTCATCGTCGTCGTACCGCTTTCTCGTACAGTCCGGTCAGCCGTCCGGCGGGGTCGTGACCGGCGCGCACCGCGCTGAGGGTCTCCCCGTCGTACAGACGGTCGAAGGTCTCGCGGTCGTAGTACGCGTCCGAGTACAGCGACTTGTGACCGTCCAACCGGGTGACAGTTTCCTCGATCAACTTGTTGGTGCCGCCGTCGGGGTCGTCCTCCCGCACGGGGACCGTGCCCCAGAAGCCGGCGTTGACGTACGTCTCGCCCGCCTCCAGGGGGTACAGGGGCCAGG
>NZ_JBMGQR010000095.1:0-14037 GCF_049059935.1 Solicola agrisoli
CTGCGCGTCACCGGCTCCCCGCAGATCAACCGCGACGTCACCTACGCGCCCAGCGAGGACCCGATCGAGGCGATGAGCCTGATCACCGCGGCCATCGTCACCGAGTCGGCCATCGTCGTGCGCCGCGTCCCGATCGAGTTCATGGAGATCGAGCTGGCGCTGCTCGAGGAGATGGGCTTCTCCTACGAGCGCAGCGAGGAGTACCTGGCGCTCAACGGGCACACGCGCCTGGTCGACATCACGACGTTCCCCTCGACGCTGCACGCCCCCATCGACAAGATCCACCCGATGCCGTTCCCGGGCCTGAACATCGACAACCTGCCGTTCTTCTCGGTGATCGCCGCGACGGCCACCGGCACCACGCTGATCCACGACTGGGTCTACGAGAACCGCGCGATCTACCTGACCGAGCTCACCAAGCTCGGCGCGTCGGTCAAGCTGCTCGACCCGCACCGCGTGCTCATCGAGGGTCCGACCCGCTGGCGCGGCACCGAGCTGATCTGCCCGCCGGCGCTGCGCCCGGCCGTGGTCATCCTGATCGCGATGCTCGCCGCCAAGGGCACCTCGGTGCTCCGCAGCGTCTACGTGATCAACCGCGGCTACGAGGACCTCGCCGAGCGCCTCAACGCCCTCGGCGCCCAGATCGAGACGTTCAGGGACATCTGACCCTCACCCGTCGTCGAGATACGGGAAAGGCACCACCGCGGACGCTCCGGTGGTGCCTTTCCCGTATCTCGGCGACTCGCGGCAGGTGAGTAGCCGGGCTCAGGTGCGGGCGGGGTGGCTGCGGCCATACTGAACCGGTGAGACCCCTGGACTCCTCGCGCACCCCGTTCCTGGCCTTCCCCGGTCCGATCGCCCTGGCCCACCGCGGCGGTGCGGCGTACGCGCCCAACCGCGGGCTGGAGAACACCCGCGTGGCCTTCGCCAGCGCGCTCGCGCTGGGTGCGACGCACCTCGAGACCGACGTCCAGGCCAGCGCCGACGGCGTGGTGTTCGTGTTCCACGACGCCCACCTCGACCGGCTCACCGCCGTGTCCGGCGCCCTCGCCTCGCTGCCGGCCGAGCGGGTGCGTCGGGCGCGGGTGGGCGGACGCGAGCCGATCCCCGAGCTGCGCGACCTCCTCGACGAGCTCCCCGACGCCCTGCTCAACATCGACGTCAAGGCCGACGCGGCCGTCGAGCCCACCGCCCGCGCGATCGCGGACGCGGGGGCCGTCGACCGCGTGTGCCTGGCGTCGTTCTCGCACCGCCGCCTGGCACGGCTGCGCGCGCTCATGCCCGGCGTCGCGACGTCCCTGTCGCCCCAGGAGATCGGCTTGCTGCGCGGCGGCGCCACCCGGGGCCTGCGCGCCACGGGCGCCCGCGCAGGCGGCCGCTGCGTCCAGGTGCCGCCACGGTGGGGGCCGGTGCCCCTGGTGGACGCCCGCTTCGTCCGCCACGCCCACGACCTCGGCCTGCCCGTCCACGTCTGGACGGTCGACGACGCCGCGGAGATGACCCGCCTGCTCGACCTCGGCGTCGACGGGATCGTCTCGGACCGGATCGACGTCCTGGTGCCCCTGCTCGCCGAGCGTGCGGCCGCATGAGCGCGACGCCGTCCGCTCCCCCGGCCGACGGGGTGTCGTCGCCGCGCGAGCAGCGCGCCTGGTACTTCTACGACTGGGCCAACTCGGCCTACGTGACCACGACGGGCGCCGTCCTCTTCGCGCCCTACCTGACCAGCGTCGCCCAGGAGGCGGCCTGTGGCCCGGCGTCGACGTACGAGGGGTCGTGCACCGCCGACCTCGACGTGCTCGGCCTGGCGATCTCGCCGGGGTCGCTCGTGTTCTACCTCGTGCCCATCGCCACGATCCTGTCGGCGATCCTGCTGCCGATCGTCGGCGCGGTGGCCGACCGCAGCCCCAGCAAGCGCACGCTGATGGCCCGCTTCGCGTGGGTCGGCGCGCTGGCGGCGTCGTGCATGTTCTTCGTCTCGGGCGGTGACTGGCAGCTCGGGGCCGTGCTGCTCGTGGTGGCCAACGTCTGCCTGGGGTCGTCGCTCGTCGTCTACGACGCGATCCTGTGCGACGTCGCGGAGCCGGACGAGCGCGACCGCGTCTCGTCGCGCGGCTGGGCCCTCGGCTACGCGGCCGGGGCGCTGCTGTTGTCGCTCAACCTCGCCCTGGTGACGTTCCACGAGTCCGTGGGCATCGGCGAGGGGACGGCCGTCCGGGTCTGCCTGCTGTCGGCGGGCGTGTGGTGGGGAGCGTTCACGCTCGTGCCCTACCTCGGGCTGCGGGACCGCCCTCCGCGCGACACGGTCGCCGTGCAGGGCGGCGTCGTCGCCCGCAGCTTCGGACAGCTGTGGACGACGCTGCGCGAGCTGCGGAACTACCCCCAGACCCTGCTGTTCCTGCTGGCCTACCTGCTCTACAACGACGGCATCCAGACCGTCATCGGCTCGGCCGCGGTGTACGGGCAGGAGGAGCTCGGCTTCGAGACCAGCTTCCTGATCACCGCGATCCTGCTCGTGCAGTTCGTGGCCGTCGCGGGCGCGCTGCTGTTCGGCAGGCTGGCCGGACGGTTCGGCAGCCGCCGCACCATCATGGGCGGGCTCGTGGTCTGGGTGGGGGTGGTGAGCCTCGGCTACGTGCTGCCCGCCGGCCAGATGGTGCCGTTCCTGGGGCTCGCGGCCCTGATCGGTCTGGTGATGGGCGGCACCCAGGCGCTGTCGCGCTCGTTCTACTCCCTGATCGTCCCGCGGGGCCGGGAGGCGGAGTACTTCAGCCTCTACCAGGCCTGCGAGCGCGGGACCAGCTGGTTCGGCTTCGTGGTGTTCGGCGTCGTCCAGCAGCTGACCGACTCCTACCGCCCCGCGATCTTCGCGCTGGTCGTCTTCTTCGTCGGCGGCCTGCTGCTCCTTTCGCGTGTCGACCCCGGACGCGCCATAGTGGAGGCAGGCAACACGCCACCACGGGTGGTCTAGGGGAATCATGCGGCTCCGCCGCTCGTTCTCCATGACAAGGGTGGTCACCGACGGGTGAGACCGCCCCGCGACGACGAGGAGGACGAGATGGCCGAACGAGCACTGCGCGGCGCCCGACTGGGTGCCCAGAGCTTCGAGGACGAGCGAGGCGTGGAGATGGCGCCCCGCAAGGAGGTCGAGTACGTCCTGGACGACGGGCGGCGCTTCACCGTCACGATGTCCGACGAGGCCGACCTGCCGCACGAGTGGGAGGACCCCCGCACGGGCAAGATGGGCACGCTCGTCGACGGCGTGGCCCCCGAGGCCAAGGAGACCAAGCCGGCCCGTACCCACTGGGACATGCTGCTGGAGCGTCGCTCTATTCCCGAGCTCGAGGAGATCCTCACCGAGCGCCTCGAGCTCCTGCGCGCCGGCGAGATCGGCCCGGTGCACCTGCACCGTGCACCCCGCAAGCGGGCCTCGAAGAGCTAGAGCACCTCGCCTCGCACGACGTCGGGGCCGTGCGGACCCTCGGGTCCGTGCGGCCCCGTCGTGCGTCCGGGGACGGTGGTGCCGGGCACCGAGCGACCGGTGGCGGCCGAGGCGTACATCGCGCCCTGACGCACCGCCCAGGCGGTGACGGCGCGGCGCATCAGCCGGCGGACCGGCGGCAGCCACAGCAGCAGGCCCAGCACGTCGGTGACGAAGCCCGGCGTCATGATCAGCAGCCCGCTGACGAAGACCAGGGCCCGGTCGCTGAGGTCGGTGTCGGGCCGGCCGCCGGAGCGGGCGGCCTCGCGCACGGCGCCGAGCGCCCGTGCGCCCTCACGGCGCACCACGAGCCAGCCGACGACGACGCCGGCCGCGAGCAGACCGAGCGTCGCGAGGAGCCCGATCTGCTGGCCGACGGCGATCAGCACGACGAGCTCGACCACCGGCATCAGCAGCAGGGCGGCCACCGCGAGCCGCCAGCGGAAGGGAGAGCGCATCGGGTCTCAGCTCCTGGATCGGTCGTGTCGAGATCTCCAGGATACGGACCGCAGCCAACGGCCGGGGCGCTCCAGGCCCCACACCGTGACGCGCCACAGCGCCTCCCGCACGATCGACCCGCTCATCTTGGAGGTGCCGTGCACCCGCTCGACGAAGGTGATCGGCACCTCGGCCACCTGCAGGCCCGCGCCGAGCGTGCGCCGCACGAGGTCGACCTGGAAGCAGTACCCCTGGGACGCGACGTCGTCCAGGCCGATGGCCTCGAGCGTGGTGCGCCGGAACGCGCGGTAGCCACCCGTCGCGTCGCGGACGGAGATGCCGAGCGCGAGCCGGGTGTAGACGTTGCCGCCCCGCGAGAGCACCTCGCGTCGCCGCGGCCAGTTCTCCACCGACCCGCCCGGCACCCAGCGCGACCCAAGCACCAGGTCGGCGCCGGCGTCGAGGCGGTCGAGGAGCCGCCCGAGCTGCTCGGGCTGGTGTGACCCGTCGGCGTCCATCTCGACGAGCACGTCGTACCCGTGCTCGCGGCCCCAGTCGAACCCGGCCAGGTAGGCCGCGCCGAGGCCCTCCTTGCCCGCGCGGTGCAGCACGTGCACCTGGGGGTCGGCGGCGGCCAGGGCGTCGGCGATGTCGCCGGTGCCGTCGGGCGAGGCGTCGTCCACCACCAGGACGTGAACGTGGGGCTGCGCCGCACGGACGCGTCCGACGATCGACGCGACGTTCTCGGCCTCGTCGTAGGTGGGGACGACGACGAGGGTGGGCTCCGTGCTCACCGCACCACCGCGGGCGCCGCGTCGTGGGTGTCGGCGACGGGAGACTCGCGACGGCGTCGGCGACCGGCCACCGCTCCGGCCAGGACCGCCACGAACCCGCCCAGAGCCAGGCCGCGCTCGACCCAGACCCCCGCACGGGTGCCCCAGGTGACGCCGGTGGCGGTGGTGATCTCGCGGTCGAGCACGTCGGGGACGCCCGGGGTGGTGCGGGCCACGGGAGCGCCGTCGGCGTCCGCGATGCCGCTGATGCCGTTGGTGGACGGCACCACCACGGTGCGTCCGGCCTCGATCGCGCGCATCCGGGCGATCTGCCACTGCTGCTCGGGCTGCGAGGTGCCGGTGTAGGTCGCGTTGTTGGTCTGCACCACGAGGTACTGGGCGCCGCCCAGGACGGCGTCGCGGGCGAGGTTGTCGAACACGACGTCGAAGCACATCATGTCGCCGAGGGTGACGCCGCCGAGGTCGATCGTGCCGGCGCGGTCGCCCGGGACGATGTCGCGCGGGATCTCCTGGGTCACGAACGGCACGAGCCGGTCGACGAGGGGCCGGAACGGCACGTACTCGCCGTACGGCACCAGGTGCCGCTTGTCGTAGGTCTGGCCGGGCCCGGTCTCGGGGTCCCACGCGATGCCGACGTTGCGGGCCTGGTCGGGCTGCTTGCCGTCGAGGATGGCTCCGACGAGAATCGGGGCGCCCACTGCCCGCGCGGCCGAGGTGATCGCGGCCCGGGCCGCCGCGTCCTTATAGGGATCGATGTCCGAGGCGTTCTCCGGCCACAGCACCACGTCGGGGCGGGGCAGCCGTCCGGCGTCGACGGCGTCGGCGAGCTCCTGGGTCTCGCGGACGTGGTTGTCGAGCACCTCGCGCTGCTGGCCCATGCCCGTGGCCCCTGTGCCCGGCACGTCGCCCTGCACGACGGCGACGCGCAGCCGCTGGCCGGGGTCGGCGGCTCCCGTGGGGAGCAGCGCCCCTCCCCCGACGACGCCGACGACGACCGCGGCGGCCACCAGCGCGCCCCGGACCGACCGCCGCAGCAGCGCGGACGCGACGAGCGCCGACGCGAGGAACACCAGGCCACTGAGGGCGGCGACGCCCACCCAGCGGGCCCACGGGTCGAGCGGCGTGCCGACGGTGGCGAACGCGAGCCGCCCCCAGGGGAACCCGCCGAACGGGACGACGCTGCGCAGGTACTCGGTGCCCACCCAGCACAGCGCCGCCCAGAGCGGCCAGCCGCGCAGCCGGGAGACGAAGGAGAACGCCGCGCCGAAGATCGCGTAGAACGGGAACTGGATGCCGACCAGGGCGACCAGCACGCCGGCGCCCAGCACCGAGACCCACGACACCAGGAGCGCCAGGAAGCCGATGCCGAACACGGCACCGACCAGGGCCGCCTGACGGGGACGCAGCCCGTGCAGCGCGAGGACGAGGAGGACGAGCCCCGGGGGCACCGTCCAGAAGATCTCGAGGGGCGCGAAGCCGGTGGAGACGACCGCGCCGGCGGCCAGGCCGAGCACGGAGCGCAGCCACAGGCGGGCGGGAGGCGTCGGCACCGGGCAAGGCTACCGGGCAGCACACGGGCCGCCGACGCGGCGCGGGTGGGCGGGAGGCAGGACAGGAGCCCGGCACCCTTCGGACCGGCCGCGTCACCGTTGGATACGACGCCGACGACCGTTGTCTACTGGGTGCCAGGGCTCCTGACGTTCCGCCCCCACGTGCTGCGACACCCCCGTCACCGAGCTCGAACGCGGTCCTGGCGATGGCGCGACGGGCGTGGATCGGGGGTGCGTCCGCGAGCGGACGTGAGGGACGATGCCGCGCACGGGCGGCGAAGTCAACCGCGCCCTGACCTGCACGGACGTGCGTCCCCGCAGGTCATCGCGGGTGGCCGTGGGGCGAATGTCGGGTGACCGTCTCGCGATCCGGCGGCGTGTCGCCTGCGACACGCCGGGCGGCCGCGGCGACCCGTCTCAGCCGGTGGAGTCGTGGAGCACCCGGCCGTCGTGGACGGTGGTGCGGCAGACCGGCGCGGGGAGGCGGCAGGTCGCCCGCGCAGCCTCCCACGCACCCGCCGAGGTGACGCCCTCGGGTGCGTCCCAGACCGCGTAGGAGGCCGGGTGCCCCACGGCCAGCACGCCGTGGCCGTCGTCGCGGCGCGCCGCCCGCCAGCCGGCGACGGTGTGCGCGGCGATCGCGGCGTCCAGGCCGATGCCCTGGCCGGGCGTGCGGTGCTCCACGGCGGCGCGCACCGCGGGCCACGCGCCGAAGGGCGTGACCGGGGCGTCGGAGCCGAAGGCCAGCGGCACGCCCGCGGCCGCGAGCTCGGCGAAGGGGTTCATCCGCAGGGCGCGGGCGGTGCCGAGCCGGCGCTCGTACAGGCCGCCGGGACCGCCCCAGGTGGAGTCGAAGCACGGCTGCACGCTCGCGTGGAGCCCCAGGCGGGCCACCTCGGCCACCGCGGCGACGTCGACGAGCTCGAGGTGCTCCAGGCGGTGCCGGGCGGCCCGGAGCACGTCCAGGCCGACGACCTCGGCGGCGTCCGCGAACCCGGCGAGCACGGTGGCGACGGCGGCGTCGCCGATGACGTGGAACCCGGCCTGCAGGCCGCGCCCGGTGCAGGCGACGACGTGGGCCGCGACCTCGTCGCGCTCGAGGTACAGGTGGCCCGACCCGGCGTCGTCGGCGTAGGGCTCGAGGAGGGCGGCGGTGCGCGAGCCCACGGCGCCGTCGCAGCACAGGTCGCCGGCGAGCCCGGCCAGGCCGTGACGCTCGGCCAGCTCCCAGGCCTCGGGCTCGCCCCAGTAGCCGACCACCTCGGGCAGCGGCCGTTCGGCTAAGAGCGAGGCGACGACGGCGAAGTCGGTCTCCTCGGACAGGTGGGGCGCGCCGAGCTCGTGGACGCTGACGAGCCCCGCCGCGGCGGCCGAGCCGAGCGCCCGGCCGATGGCCTCGCGTCGCTGTGTGGCCGGGATGGCGGCGTCGAGGGCCAGGCGGCAGCGGTGGTGGGCGTCGCGCTCGACCCAGCCGTCGTCGCGCCAGCCGGCGCTCGTCACGATCGAGGGATCGGCGTCGACGAGGGAGGACGAGACGAGCGCGGAGTGGGAGTCGATCCGGCTGAGGTACCCGATGCGCCCCTGCAGGACGTGGTCGAGCTGCGCGCGCGTGGGGCGGTCGTCGGGCCAGGTGCTGTCGTCCCAGCCGTGACCGATCACCACCACGTCGGCGCCGTGGGCCCTGACGTGGGCGGTGAGCAGGTCGAGCGCCTCGCGACCGCTCCTCGCCGTGGTGAGGTCGACCCCGCGCTGCGCCAGGCCCGTCGAGGCGAGGTGCACGTGGGCGTCGACGAAGCCGGGGGTGACCAGGGCACCGTCCAGCTCGACGACCTCGGTGGCGTCGGCCGTCCAGGCGGCGGCGTCGTCGTCGCGGCCGACCCAACGGACCGTGCCGCCCTCGACGGCGAGCGCGGTGGCGTCGTCACGTCCGGGGGTGAGGACATGGCCCCCGCGCAGCAGGACTCGGGGCTCGGGAGCGGGCACGGGATCATCCTGTCACCCGGCGCGCCGTCCTGTCGTTCGGTCGACTCACCGCAAGACGTCCGTTAGCCTGGGCGCATCACCGCACATCTTGCGGTCCGAGACGAGGAGGCGAGCACATGACCACCAGCCTGGACCTGCCCACCTGGGCCACCGGGGCGCCGCGCGAGACCGGCGAGCAGCCCTACACCTACCGGCGGACACCGCTCGTCGAGCCCGACTGGACCCGCTTCCCGGGGTGGGCCGACGTCACCGAGGAGCAGTGGCGCTCCGCGCAGTGGCAGCGCTCGCACTGCGTCAAGAACCTCAAGCAGCTGCGCGACGTCGTCGGACCCGGCCTGGACGAGCGCTTCCTCGCCGACCTCGAGCGCGACCAGGCCGAGCGCGCCACCATGGCGATGCTGCTGCCGCCGCAGATGCTCAACACGATGGTGCCGCACCTGGCGCCCACCGAGCCCGGCTTCACCGAGGCCCTCTACGCCGACCCCGTGCGTCGCTACATGACGCCGGTCTTCTCCGACCGCCGCACGGACTGGCCGAGCCACCCGTTCGCCACGCGCGACTCGCTGCACGAGCACGACATGTGGGCCACCGAGGGCCTGACGCACCGCTACCCCACCAAGGTGCTCGCCGAGGTGTTGCCGACCTGCCCGCAGTACTGCGGCCACTGCACGCGGATGGACCTCGTCGGCACCTCGACCCCGGTGATCGACAAGCTCAAGTTCACCCTCAAGCCCGTCGACCGCCTCGACGAGATGATCGCCTACCTGCACCGCACGCCGGGTGTCCGCGACGTGGTGGTGTCCGGAGGCGACGTCGCCAACCTGCCGTGGGCGCGGCTGGAGTTCTTCGTCGGCTCCCTGCTCGAGGTCGACAGCGTCCGCGACATCCGCCTGGCGACCAAGGCCCTGATGGGGCTCCCCCAGCACTGGCTGCAGGACGACGTCCGCGCCGGCATGGAGCGCCTGGCCACCACCGCCCGCTCCCGCGGCGTGAACCTCGCGATCCACACCCACGTGAACCACGTCAACTCGCTGACGCCGCTCGTGGCCGAGGCCTCCCGCGCGATGCTCGACGCGGGCGTGCGCGACGTCCGCAACCAGGGCGTCCTGCTCGAGGGCGTCAACGCCGACGCCCACACCCTGCTCGACCTGTGCTTCGGCCTCCAGGACGAGGCCTCGATCACGCCGTACTACTTCTACCTGTGCGACATGATCCCGTTCAGCGAGCACTGGCGGACGTCGGTCGCCAAGGCCCAGGAGCTGCAGCACGCGATCATGGGCTACCTGCCCGGCTTCGCGACGCCCCGCATCGTCTGCGACGTGCCCTACGTCGGCAAGCGGTGGGTGCACCAGCTCGAGTCGTACGACCACGAGCGTGGCGTCACGTTCTGGACCAAGAACTACCGCACGTCCCTCGAGGCCACCGACGCCGGCGCCCTGGAGCGCACCTACGAGTACCACGACCCGATCCACACGCTGCCCGAGTCGGGCCAGCAGTGGTGGCGCGACCACGCCGGCACCGAGCTGGCCGAGGCCGAGCGTGCGGCCCGCGCCAGCCGGGAGGCGTCCGAGGCCCAGCGCGACTGATCACCGCTGCTCGCCGAGCAGCTCCTGCAGCTCGGCGAGCAGGGCCCGGGCACGGTCGAGGTCGGGCGGGCCCGACGGCACCGGCGTCCGGTCCGCGCGATCGACCGTGACCACCTCGGCGGCGTCGGTCACGTCGACGTCGAAGACCACCTTGTCGGCCCGGTGCCAGGTGGTGAACCACTCGAGCGGTCGGCCGTGCTGGTCCACCGACTCGCCCTCGAGCAGCAGCAGGGGCGCGCCCGGCTCGACGCCGAGGGCCGCCGCCAGACGCTCGTCGGCGGCCACCGAGCGGATCTGGCGACGGCCGCTGCGGGGACGCAGACCGTGCCGGTCGGTGAGGAGCCGGTGCAGGGACGCGTCCTCGAGGTCGGCCGGGTCGAGCTCGGGGACGCTCGAGCGCGGCAGCCAGGTGCGGACGTAGGACAGCGGCTCGTCCCCCACCGAGCGCATCCGCTCGATCCGGAGGGTGTCGTGCGTGCCGAGGAACGCGGCCGCGTCCGGCGGCGGCTCGTCGGGGGCGACGAGGTCCACGCGCGTGCGCAGCCGGTGGCCGGCCCGGGCGAACTGGTCGAACATCCCGGCCGTCCGCTGCACCAGCCGTCGGTGCTCGGCCGGCGGCGCCACGACGCTCGGCGCCCCCTGCCGGCGGACGACGAGGCCCTCGTCGGCCAGCCGGCCGACCGCCTGCCGGACGACGCTGCGCGCGACCCCGAACTGCTCCTGCAGCGCCGCCTCGCTCGGCAGCGTCGAGCCGGGTGCGAGGTCGTGGCCGAGGATCTCGCGGCGCAGCGCCTCGGCGATCTGCAGGTAGAGCGGGTCCGCCGAGTCGCGGTCCAGCGGTGCGGTGGTCACGGGAGGCAGTCTAGGAAGTGCGGGCGGCCTCGCCGGCGCGCGCGGTCTCCCAGACCTGGCCCCAGCCGGGTGCGAGCTCGGCGGCGCGCCGGGTGGCGAGCACCAGGCTGGCCTCGCGCGCGATGCCCTGGCCGGCGATGTCGAACGCCGTCCCGTGGTCGACCGACACGCGCACGACCGGGAGCCCGACGGTGATGTTGACGCCGTCGTCGCCGTAGACCGCCTTGAACGGGGCGTGGCCCTGGTCGTGGTAGCAGACCACGACCAGGTCCCACTTGCCGTTGACGGCCTGCGGGATCAGCGCGTCGGCGGGCAGCGGGCCGTGGGCGTTGATGCCGGCGGCACGGGCCGCCTCGACGGCCGGGGCGAGGACGTCGGCGTCCTCGTCGCCGAAGATGCGGTTCTCGCCGGCGTGCGGGTTGAGGCCCGCGACGCCGATGCGCTCGTCGGGGCGGCCGAGCGCGCGGGCGAAGGAGCCCACCAGGCGCAGGACGTCGTCGGTGCGCTCGCGGGTCACGTCGTCGATCGCCCGGCGCAGCGAGACGTGCGTGGTGAGGTGGAAGAAGTACAGGTCGCCGGCGGACAGGACCAGGCTGAAGTTCCGCACCCCGAACTCGTGGGCGAGCAGCTCGGTGTGGCCGGGCCACTGGTGGCCGCCGGCGTGCATCGCGGCCTTGTTGAGCGGGGCGGTGACGATGCCGTCGACCGCGCCGTCGCGGGCCAGGGCGCACGCCCGCTGGACGAAGCGGGCCGCGCCGTCGCCCGCGGCCGGGCTGATCTGCCCCCACGGCACGTCGCCGAGCGAGGGACCGTCCTGGACGAGCTCGATGGTGCCGGGCTCGTTGCGTGCGTCGCGCGGGTCCTCGACCACGACGACCTTCGACGGGTCGCCGCCGACGACCTCGACGCCGCGGCGGAGCGCGTCGGCGTCACCGATGACGACGGGACGGCAGATCTCACGCAGGTCGTCGTGGCCGAGCAGGGTGCGCGCGGTGGTCTCGGGTCCGATGCCGGCGACGTCGCCGACGGTCAGGGCCAGGGTGGGGACGCTCATGAGCTGCTCCTCGTGGTGTGGACGGCCTGCGCCGCCTCGATCAGGATGTCGGGTCCGCCGAAGCCGCCGGCCTTGGTGGCGACGCGCATGCCGGCGTGGTCGCCGCCGACGAGGCGGCCGAGGGGCACGCCGGTGGCCACCGTGCCGTCGAGCCGGATGCCGTCCGCGCCGAGCCCCTCGAGCACGGCGCGGGCGCCGTCGCCGCCGGCGAGCACGAGCCCGGAGACCAGGCCCTTCGCGGCGAGCCGGGTGACGAGGTCGGCCACGCGCGCGGCGACGAGCACGGGGTCGAGCCCGGCGGCGGCGTCGGGGGTCGTGACGAGCGCGACGGGGGGCCCGTCGGTCGACACGTCGTGCAGCGCACCGGCGACCAGGCGCTCCCACGCCTGGTCGTCGGCCACCGCGTCGGCCTCGCACCGCACGACCGGAGCGCCGGTGATCGCCAGGGTCTCGGCCTGGTCGCGCGAGGCGTCGTGCAGGGAGGTGACGACGACGAGCGAGGTGCCGACGGCGTGCGAGACCCGCCAGCGGCGCGCGAGGGGTTCGGCGAGGCCGGCGGAGCCGACCGCGACGGCCCGCTCCCCCAGCAGCACCAGGGCGCGGGCAAGGCGGTCGAGGTCCTCCTCGTCGGCCGCGTCGACCACCACGACGTCGCCGTGCCGGGTCAGCTCGGCCGCGAGGTCGTCGTCGGACCAGGCCGGGTCGGGCGTCAGGTGCGACGTGCCGAGCAGGGTGGGGACGTGGCTCTCGCGCACGGGGGTGACGGGGTCGCGGCCCACGGCCGTGGCGGAGACGGGCACGCCGCCGACGAGCAGCACGCCGTCGACGACCTGGCGACCGACCGCCGGGTAGGCGGGGCACACCACCGCCACGGTGCCGGGCGGCAGCGCGGCGAGCACGGCGTCGATCTCGGCCCTCACCGGGCCGCGCACGGTGGAGTCGACCTTCTTGTAGAGCAGCACGCCGTCGAGGTCGAGCGCGTCGAGGGTCGACCCCACGGCCGCGGTCGCGTCGGCGGCGTCCATCGCGCGGGAGTCGGTGGTGAGCGCGACGACCTCGGCGTCGGTCGTCGCCGACGGGCGCAGCCTGATCTCGGAGGTCCAGCCGACCCGGTCGAACTGGGCCGCGGTGTCGCCGGCACCGGTGAGGTCGTCGGCGAGGACCACCACGCGCGCCGTCACGAGGCGGGCTCGGCGACCGGCGGCAGCGTGCTCTGGAGCCCGCCCTGGCGCTTCAGCACGAACGCGGCAACCGTCGGCGCGAGGATCGCGGTGACCAGGACCGCGGCGGCGACCTGGGCGGTGGCGGTGCCCACGAACGGCAGGAACCGGGGGTCGGCGGCCGCCACGATGGCCGGGGTGGCGACGGCGTTGCCGGCGGTCGTCCCCGCGGAGAAGCCGATGCCGGACTTGGGGCCGCGGCGCAGGATGAAGCGGTAGGCCAGGTAGAGCAGCCCGCCGGTGAACATCACGACGCCCACGCCGACGAAGATGCCCGAGAACCCGCCGGTGGCGACGTCGCGGATGTTGATGCCCGTGCCCAGGGCGAACGCGAAGAACGGGATGACGATGTTCGGCACGGGCTCGACGGCCTTCTTCCACTCCTGGTCGACGTTGCCCACGATCACGCCGAGGATGAACGGCACCACGGCGGCGAGCAGCGTCAGCAGCGGGATGTCGCCGAGGCCCGAGGCGCCGAGGAAGAGCAGCACCAGGAACGGGCCGTCGTCGAAGGCGCTCGCGACGTAGGCGCCACGGTCGCGCTCGTCGCCGTACTGGCCCGCGAACGCGAGCCACAGGCCGCCGTTGCTGTTGGCGAAGCAGGTGATGAGCGCCAGGATCGAGACGCCCCAGAAGCCGTCGATGCCGATGACCAGGCCGAGCACGACGATCACCGTCGCCGGGATCAGCGTCTTGAACAGGAGCACCACGACCGTGTGGCTCGCGACGGCTCCGCCGCTGCGGGCCGTCACCTGGGTGCCGGTGGCGAAGATCAGGACGGCGATCAGCGCCAGGGCCCCGTCGCGGAACAGCGCGGTGGTGAAGCTGCCGATGCCCAGGGCGTCCGGCGCCAGGGTCCCGATGAGCGAGCCGAGCACCAGCGGCAGGAGCATCAGCCCGCCGGGCACGCGTTGCATGGTGGCGAACATCGGCACGATCGAGCGTCGGGTGTCGCTCACGGGATCCTCCTCGGGCGCCGAGCCAGGGGCGTCGACGTGTACGTACAAGTTGTCCGTACAGGATGGGTCGCAGGGAGCGACGGTGTCAACCGGGGCTGGGTCTCGCCTGGCAGGATCGCGGCA
>NZ_JBMGQR010000096.1:0-13698 GCF_049059935.1 Solicola agrisoli
GCCGCCTCGGCGACGAGGTGGGCGGCGAGGTCGGGCGTGGTGAAGTCGGCGGTCTCGAAGACCTCGTGGACGAGCGTGCCGAACGACGCACCCATCGGGAGGTCGGCCATCGGGGACGGCAGCGCGCCGGCGTCGGGCTCGCTGACGACGGGCACCACCTCGGGCTCGTCGACGGTGCCGGGGTCGTCGGACTCCACCGTGGTGGCCGCGGCGTGCGCGGCCTCGTGCAGCCCCGCGGTGAGGCCGGAGTACGAGGTGCGCGACCACGCGAGGTCGAGCCGGCGGTCGAAGGCCCGCACCTCCAGGGCCGGGGCCGCGGACGGTGCCGGCACCGGTGGCAGAGGCGCACGGTCGCCGAGCAGCGACCACGAGATCGTGCCGCCGGACCGCTCGACGAGGGCGGCGAAGCGTCGCTGCACCTCGGCGTCGGACCCGACCAGCACCGACGCGGGCAGGGAGCCGTCGGGGCCGCGCTCGCCCATCAGCAGCCGCTGCAGGGGCGAGGCCTCGGTGTTCCAGGTGGGCGCCCAGTGCACCACCACCTGCGACCGCGCGCGGGTGAGCGCGACGTACGCCAGGCGCAGCGACTCCCCCGCGTCCTCGCGGACGTGGGCGTCGCGGCGGTCGGTCCAGCCCGGACCGCCCGTGCCGCCGACGTCGAGGACGCGGGCGCCGGTCTCGTCGTGGAAGCGGAGCGGGTCGGGCTTGTCGTTGGCCCACCGGTCCCACAGGAACGGCGCGTAGACCACGGGGAACTGCAGGCCCTTGCTGCGGTGCACGGTGATCACCTGGACCGCCGCGGCGTCGGACTCCAGGCGCCGGCTGCGCTCCTCGGTGACGTCCTGCTGCGCCTCGGCCACGCGCCGTCCGAGCCACTGGACGAGCGCGGCGACCCCGAGGTCCTGACGGGTGGCGGTCTCGTGCAGCGACTGCCCGACGTGCCGCAGGTCGGTGAGGTCGCGCTCGCCGTGAGGTCGCGACAGCACCCGCTCGGTCAGGTGGTGCGAGGCCGTCATCACCTCGAGCAGGGCCGCGACGCCGCGCCGACCGAGCACGTCGGACCAGCCGCGTAGGGTCGAGCTGAGCTCGTCGAGGTCGTCGTCGGTGGCGACGCCGAGCTGCCAGGCGCTCCAGCCGTGGAAGCAGGTGAGCGCGGCCGCGCGGGCGAGGCCCGGGCGGTGCGGCTGCTCCAGGGCCGTGAGCAGCGTGAGCCAGTCGGCGGCCGCGGCCGACCGGAAGACGCTGGAGGTGCCCGTAAGGACGACGGGCACCCCGACGGCCTCGAGCGCGTCGCGGACGGTGACGGCGTCGTCGTTGCGCTGCACGAGCACGGCGACGTCGGCAGGCTCCACGACCCGGGTCTCGCCGCCCGGGTGCGTCAGCCGGGCACCCGACGCGAGCAGCTCGGCGACGTCGGCGGCGACGTCGCGGGCCACGAGGGGGCGGACGTCCTTGACCTTGAGCAGGCCGTCCTCCTCGCTCGTGCGCCCGACCTGGCGCAACCGCAACGGGGTGTCGTCGGGGGCGCCCACGAGCCGCCGGCCGGGGTGCGCGGCGTGCACGGGCAGCACCCGGATGCGGGGGTGGCCGAGGGCGACGTCTCCAAGCACGTGGCCGATGGCCTCGACAAGGGGGGCATCGCTGCGCCAGTTGGTGCCGAGCGTCGACTCGGTGCCGGCGTCGGCGGTGGCCAGCAGGTAGGTGTCGACGTCGCCACCGCGGAACGCGTAGATGGCCTGCTTGGGGTCGCCGATGAGCACCAGCGTGCGGTGGCCGTGGAAGGTGCTGCGCAGGATCTCCCACTGGACCGGGTCGGTGTCCTGGAACTCGTCGACGAGCACGACGGCGTACCGCGAGCGGATGCGGTCCTGCGCGTGCGGGCCGGTCTGGGGGTCGACGAGGGCGTCGCGGAGGTGGACCAGGAGGTCGTCGTAGTCCATCAGCCGGCCGACGCGCTTGCGCTGCGCGACGTCGGTGCGGGTCGTCTCGGCGAGGCGGCGCCGCAGGTCGGCGGCGCGTCCGGGGGTGCCGGAGGTGGGCTCGAGCCGCGCGGCGCGGTCGCCGACGGCAGCCTGCGCGACGGACTCGGCCACCGCGAGCGGGAAGTGCGGCGTCGGGCTGTCGGGGCGGCCGTAGGCGCGCACGTACAGGTCGGTGACGACGTCGGTGACGAGGTCGGACGCGGACTCGACGAACGCGACGCCACGGTCGACGTCGGCGGCCACGCCCAGCCCGTCGAGCATCTGGTGCGCGAAGCCGTGGGTGGTGGCGATCGTGGCGGCGTCGAAGTCGGCGACGGCCTCGAGGAGCAGCCGTCGGCGCTGGGCGACCGTCTCGTCGTCGCCCGTGGCGAGGTGGCGGACGACGTCGTCGCCGTCGCGTCGCGCGGCGGCGGGGTCGCCGAGCGCGGCGAGGGTCTCGGTGAGGCGCTCGCGGACGCGCTCGCGCAGCTCGACGGTGGCCGCGCGGCCGAACGTGACCATCATCAGCTGGTCGATGCGGGCGACGCCCTCGGCGACGTAACGCGTGGCCAGGCCCGCGATGGTGTGGGTCTTGCCGGTGCCGGCGCTCGCCTCCAGCACGACGGTGCCCTCGGGCAGCGGGCCGGTGACGTCGAAGGTGGACGGGGCGGTCGTGCTCATCGGTCGTGCCTCGTCTCGACGGCGAGCAGCGGCGACCACACGCGGCGGGCGACCTGGCCGAAGCGGTGCGGCTCGTCGGGCCAGTCGGCGTCGGACGGGTCGGGTGGCTCGACGAGCAGGGCCTCGATCTGGGCGTCGCCCCACACCAGACGGTGGAAGGCGTCGTCGAAGTCGCCGATCTCGCGGCGGTCGTAGGTCTTGCGCCACTGCGACCGTGCGGCCTCGACGCTCAGGTGCGGGTTGGTGCCGCGCTCGCGCTTCTCGGCGTACAGCGCCGACGTCTTGGGCGAGAACGGCACCGGGCCGGCCTGGCCCTCGCGGAACAGCCGCACGAGGGACCACAGCAGGCGGCGTGCGACGTCCTCGGGCGGGGCGACGAGCCGGGCCATCGACGAGCCGCCGCGCCCGCGTCCGACGGTGGCCGCCGTCCACGGGGTGCCCGGCTCGGCCGCGGCCAGCGCGAGCAGCTGCACCCAGGCGCGCAGGCGGTGCTTCGGGCCCAGCCGGGAGTACTCGACCCGCACCACCTGGGAGCCGTGGACGCGCGGGACGGTGCCGTCGAGGCGGGTGCCGTCGGGCAGCACGAGGCCGAGGTCGACCGCTCGCGGCTCGCCCGCGCGCAGACCCGTGGTGTCGGCGACCAGGCGCGCGGCGTCCTGCTGGATGGGTGCGACGAGCTCGCGTCCGAGGGCGCCGGGCGGCAGCGTGCCTCGGAGCCACTCGGCGGTGACGGCGGCGGAGTCGGGCGTGCCGGCGAGACCGGCGGCGAGCAGGCGGTCGCCGACCGACCACTGCTGCAGGGAGTCGATCTCGACGGGCAGGGCGTCGTCGGGCTCGTCCTCCTCGGCCAGCAGCGTGAGCCCGAGTCGTCCGCGCAGGAACTGGCGGACGGGGTGCTCGAGGAACCGGACGAGGTCGTCGAGCGCGACGTCGCCGGGCTCCCCGACGGGCAGCGGACCGGGCAGGAAGCCCGGGACGGGCGGACGGTCGTGCCGCAGGGCGTCCGAGCCGGTGAACGAGGCGCGGTCGAAGCTGAACGGGCCGGGGTGGCCGAGCGCGCCGTCGGTGAAGTTGCGGGCGTCGAACGGCTGCAGGGGGTGCCGGACGACGACGTGGTCGCGCACGCGTCCGGACGGGGCGGTGGCGGTGAGGTCGAGGACGTCGAGCAGCTCGCCGACCGGGACGGCGGGCGGGCGGAGCGCACCGGTGCGCTCGTCGGCGCCGGTGTGCAGGACGACCAGCCGCTCGCGCGCGGCGAGGACGGCGTCGAGGAAGAGCTGACGGTCCTCGGCGCGCGGGTCGCGCTCGCCGACGACGGGCGAGCGCCCGAGCACGTCGTCGCCGTCGACGCGGGTGCCGCGCGGGAAGACGCCGTCGTCGAGGCCGAGCAGGCAGACCACGCGGTGCGGCACCGAGCGCATCGGCACCATCGTGCAGATGGTGAGGTGGCCGGTGCGGAAGTTCGCGCGGGTGGGACGCCCCTCCAGGCCGCGGGCGAGCAGGGCGCGGACGTCGGCCAGGCGCAGCCGGACGGGTGCGGAACCGCCGTCGGGGGCGACCAGCGAGTCGGCGAGCTGACGACGCGCCTGCGCGGTCTGCCAGTCGTCGCGCGGCGGGGCGTGCGTGAGGTCGTCGACGACGGCCACCAGCGCGTCGAGCCACTGCGCCGGGGTCTGCTCGCGGTGCAGGCTGCGGACCGCGTGGCCGACGCGGTCGACCAGCTCGGCCAGCCGTCCGGCGAGGTCGATCTCGTTGCTGTCGAGGTCGTCGAGCGGCAGCGCGAGGCCGACGGTGCGCAGCTCGTCCTCGTCCATCGTGACTCCGACCATGATTCGGTCGAGGCCGGTCTGCCAGGTGTTCTGCGGCACGCCGCCCAGGCCGAACGGCGTGCGTCCCTCGGCGTCCAGGCCCCAGCGCACGCCGGAGCGGCGCACCCAGTCGCCGACGCGCTCGAGGTCCTCGTCGTCGAGGCGGAACCGCGAGCGGACGGGCGCGGCGGCCGCGAGGTCGAGCAGGTCGGACGCGGTCATCCGGCCGTCGGCGAGGTCGAGGACGCGCGCGACGACGGCCAGCACGGGGTTGGTCTGGCGCAGCGAGCGGTCGGCCAGGCGCACGGTGAGGCGGTGGCCGGGGTGCACCTCGTCGGTCGCGGTGTCGGCGAGGCCGAACGCGGCCGACAGCAGCGGCGCGTAGGCCTCGATGTCGGGGCACATGACGAGGACGTCGCGCGGCTCGAGCGTCGGGTCGTCCTCGAGCAGGCCGAGGACCGTCTCGCGCAGCACCTCGACCTGGCGCTGGCGGCCGTGGCAGGCGTGCACCTGCACCGAGCGGTCGGCGAGGTCGAGGACGTGGGACCCGTCGGGGACCCGGTCGAGGTGGACGTCGCGCTGCAGGGCGCCGAGCAGCCCGGGGGCGTCGTGATCGAGGTCGAGGTGGACGTCGTCGGCGGGCGTGACGTGGGCACCGACGACCAGCTGCATCTCGCGCGCCTCACGACCCAGGGAGCGCAGCAGGGGGTGGTCGGCGAGGTCGGCGCTGGTGTCGTGGACACGGCGGGCGAGCGCGGGCGCGGTGGTGCCGGCCAGCCGGGCCCAGGACGCGTGCGAGGGGTGCGGCAGCCACAGGTGGACGTCGCGGTGCGCCGCCAGCGCGTCGAGCACCTGCAGCTCGTCGGCGGTGAGGCGGGTGAGCCCGAACAGCGACAGCCGCGCCGGGAGGTCGACGAGGGTCGCGTCGACGCGCAGCCGCGCGCACACGTCGTCGACGCGCTCGGCCGGGCTGGGCTCCCCGATCTCGGCGCGCAGCCGCCGCCACAGCTCGGCCTGCCAGCGCAGGTCGTCGGCGAGCGGCGCGCCGGCGCCGTCGGTGTCGTCGCCGGACGCCCAGTCGAGGAGCAGCCGGGGACGCTGGGACGCGTACGAGGAGAACAGCCCCGCCAGGTGGAGCGCGACCTGGACGCGACGGCCCTGGTCGACCCCGTCGGCGTCGAGCAGGTGGCGCCTGAGCGTCAGGCACCACGGCTCGTGCAGGCTCAGGCCGATCACCTCGAGCAGCGGCCAGGTGAGACGCCGCGGCGACCACGGGTCGTCGTCGCGGGCGAACCCGCCGACGGACGCGACGACGTCGGCCACCAGGCGGGTGGGCGAGGGGAAGACGACGTTGGCGCAGACCCCGTCGGCGCGGCCGCGCTGGGCGCCGAGCGAGACCGACAGCGCCTGGGAGATCCACCGCTCCACCCCGCGCGACGGCACCGCCACGACGTCGGCGGTGAACGGGTCGTCCGGCGGGGTGGTGAGCAGCTCGCCCAGCCCGCGCACGAGGGCGTCGGCCCGCTCGGCCCGATGGATCCTCAGCACCCGCGCCCCCTCCCGAGATCGACGTCTGGACGACCCTAGCCGCCGCCCCCGACAGACTGGTTCTGCGTGCTGGTTGCGCCGCGCATACGGTGCGATGACGCCGACCGAGGGGACCCCATGGCGACCACGCGCGAGGACACGACGACCGACGACGGCAACAGGCTGACCGGCCGGTTGCTCGTCGCCGCGGTGGTGTCGGCCACGGCCGGCCTGCTGTACGGCTACGACACCGGCATCATCTCCGGCGCGCTGCTGCAGATCAGCGACGAGTTCCGTATCGACGACGGCATGGAGCAGGTGATCGCCGCCAGCATCCTCGCCGGCGCCGTGGTGGGTGCGTTGGCGGGCAGCCGGCTGTCGGAGAGGTACGGGCGCCGCATCACCATCCTCGTCATCGCCTGTGTGTTCGCCGTGGGCGCGCTGGCGAGCGCCCTGGCCCCCACTCCCCTGCTGCTCGCCCTCGGACGCGTCGTCCTCGGTCTCGCCGTCGGCGGCGGCACCCAGACCGTCCCGATGTACGTCGCCGAGCTCGCCCCGCCCCGGATCCGCGGACGTCTCGTCCTGACCTTCCAGATGGCGATCGGCGTCGGCATCGTCATCTCGACGGTCGTGGGAGCCACCGAGGCCGTCGACTGGCGCATCTCCATCGGCGCCGCCGCCGTCCCGGCCGTGATCATGCTCGTGCTGATGCTGCGGCTGCCCGAGAGCCCGCGCTGGCTCGTCAAGCAGGACCGCCTCGACGACGCGCGCGACGCCCTGCGCGTGGTGCGGACCGACGGGGTCGACCCCGATCCCGAGCTCGACACGATCCGCGACCTCGAGAAGGCCGAGCGCAGCGAGGGCGACCGTGACCGCGGGTGGCGCGGACTGCGTCGGTCGTGGGTGCGTCCGGCGCTCGTGGTGGGCTGCGGCATCGCGATCTTCACCCAGCTCAGCGGGATCGAGATGATCATCTACTACTCCCCGACGATCCTCACCGACAACGGCTTCTCGACGACGGCGGCCCTGCGGGTGAGCGTCGCGCTGGGCGTCACCTACCTGGTGATGATGGTCGTGGGGCTGCTCGTCGTCGACAGGGTCGGACGCCGTCGCCTGACGCTGATCATGGTGCCGGGCGCCGCGATCAGCCTGTTCGTGCTGGGCGCGCTGTTCGTGACGGGCCACAGCGGCCGCGAGAGCACCCCGTTCATCGTGGCGTGCCTGGTGGCGTTCATGTTCTTCAACGCCGGCGGCCTGCAGCTGATGGGCTGGCTCACCGGCTCGGAGATTTACCCCCTCGGCGTCCGCGCCGCGGGCACGAGCGTCCAGGCGGCGTCGCTGTGGGGCACCAACCTGCTCATCACCCTGACGCTGCTGTCGACGATCAACCTGCTCGGCGTCGGCCCGACGATGTGGATGTACGGCCTGTTCAACGTCGCCGCGTGGATCTTCGTCTACCTGCGCATGCCCGAGCTCACCGGCCGCAGCCTGGAGCAGATCGAGGACCAGCTCCACGAGGGGAAGTTCAAGCCCGCCGACTTCGCGACCCGCTGACCCTCCGACGGACGCGGGTGCGGCCCCCGTCCGCGATCTGATGGCTTGCGGGGGTTCCCGCGCCCCAGAACCCCGCCAACCCCTCAGATCGGGAACGGGAGGGGTGGCCGTCGGCGAGACTGGTCGGCGATGCCCCGTGCCCACGCCTCCACCCGTCTCGTCGCCGACGGCCGCCTGGCCGTCCGGGTGCCGGCCGCGTGGCCGACGGTGCTCCACGGTGGTGTCGGCCAGAGCTGCGTGGTCGTGATGCCTCGGGCGGTCCTCGCCGTCGGATGGGCACCACCGCCCCCGGGCACGGTCGCGGTCAGGCTCGGCGTGGTCGGCGCCGACGAGGCACCGGTGACGGACGGGATCCGGCGGTCCGAGCACCTGAGCCGCAGCCGGCTGCAGGGTGACCGCGTCGAGCTCGCCTCGCGGGAGCTCGGTGGCGCCCTCGTGCTGGAGGGCGACCTCGACCTGGCCCGCGCCGTGGCGGCCACCGCCCACCCGCTGCCGGACGGAGCCGTCGCCGTCCCGAACGTGTGGCACGCGTCGACGGGCGACGACCCCAGCCCCTCCGCGGAGGAGGTGGAGGCGCTCGTCACGGCCGCCGGCCTGCGCGCCGTGGTCGAGCACCGCGGCCGGCCGAGCAAGCAGAACCCCTCCGGCCTGGCCGCCTGCGACCCCATGGTCGGTGAGGTGCTCCCCCGCGGCGCCGACGTCCGCGTGCTGTTTTCCACCTGACCCCGTCGGTCCCCACCCGTCCGCCATCTGAAGCCTTCGGGTCCTCAAACCACCCGTTTGACCACCCGAAGGCTTCAGATCGGGGACGGGAGGCGCGCCGCCCCTGCTGACGCGAGGTGCGCGTCGCCCACCTCCCCGGCAGGGTGGGCGCATGAGCGACGACACCACCACCATGCGCGCGGTGGGCTTCAGCCGGAGCCTGCCGATCGACGACCCCGCGAGCCTGCAGGACTTGGAGGTGCCCGTCCCGACGCCGGGTGAGCACGACCTGCTCGTCGAGGTGCGGGCGGTGTCGGTGAACCCGGTCGACACCAAGGTCCGCAGGGGCGGCGACGCCGAGGGCGGGCCGCGCATCCTGGGGTACGACGCGGCGGGCGTCGTCCGCGAGGTCGGGGCGGCCGTCACGCTGTTCTCCCCCGGCGACGAGGTCTTTTACGCCGGCAGCCTGGTCCGCCCCGGGACGGACGCCGAGCTGCACGCCGTCGACGAGCGGATCGTCGGGCGCAAGCCGTCCACCCTGACGTTCGCCGAGGCCGCCGCGCTGCCGCTGACCGCGATCACCGCGTGGGAGGGGCTGTTCGACAAGCTCAAGCTCACCGCCGAGAGCGAGGGCACGCTGTTCGTGCCCGGCGCGAGCGGCGGCGTCGGGTCGGTGGTGCTGCAGCTCGCCGAGGCGCTGCTCCCCCGCGTCCGCGTCGTCGCGACGAGCTCGCGGCCCGAGACCGACGAGTGGGTCACCGGCCTGGGGGCCGAGGCCACCGTCAACCACCGCGAGGACGACCTCCGCGGCCAGCTCGCGACCGCCGCACCCGACGGCGTCGACTGGATCTTCACCTCGCGCATCGAGGGCGAGGGCCAGCTCGAGCTCTACACCGACGTGCTCAACCCGTTCGGCGAGATCGTCGCCATCGACGACCCCGAGACGCTCGACGTCGCCGCGCTGAAGGCCAAGAGCCTGACGCTGCACTGGGAGCTGATGTTCACCCGCCCGATCGCCGGCGGCGACCTGCAGCTCTCCCAGCACCGGCTCCTGGAGCAGGTGGCCGACCTGGTGGAGGCAGGCGACCTGCGCACCACCGTGACGACGACGCTCTCGCCGATCGACGCCGAGCAGCTCCGCGAGGCGCACCGCCTCGTCGAGGCCGGACGGGTGATCGGCAAGGTCGTCCTCACGGTCTAGCCAGGCAGCGCGTCGTAGACCGCGGTCTCCATCTCCAGGTAGCCGCCCACCGACGCGGGGTCGGCGAACGGGAGGATCTGGGTGCCCCAGAAGCCACCGATCCCGTGGCGCCGGTCGATCCAGTAGTAGAGGTTGGCCAGGCCGGCCCACGCGAGGCTGCCCGCGGGACGGCCGGTCGGTGCGTCCTCGTCGTTGACCATGAACGTGTACGCCCACGACTTGGACTGGCCGGGGAAGAACTCCGCGTCGTTCGACAGCCACGGGATCACGCCCGGCAGCCTCGACACCTTGAGGTCGCCCAGGTGGTTCTTCTCGGCGAACTGCACCGTCTCCTTGCCCAGCACCTGACGGCCCGAGTGGCTGAGGCCGTCGTTGAGCCACATCCGGATGAAGGCCATGTAGTCGCCGACGGTGGAGTGCAGGCCGTGCCCGCCCATGTGCACCTCGGGCTCGGGGAGCACGAACTCCGACGGCTCGAGCGACCCGTCCTCCCGGCGCTGGTGCATCGTCGCCAGCCGCGGGCGGGTGGTGTCGTCGAGCGCGAACATCGTGTCGTCCATGCCCAGCGGCTCGAAGACGCGCGCCTTCATGACCTCGCCCAGACGCTGACCGGTGACGCCCTCGACGACCTGTCCGGCCCAGTCGATGTTGGACCCGTACCGCCACTGCTCACCGGGGTCGAACAGCAGCGGGGTGCGCAGCGAGGCCCTGGTGGCCGCGACGATGCTCGGCTGCCCGTGCTCGGTGGCCAGCCGGTGGTAGGTCTCGTCGAAGAAGTCGTACCCGAAGCCCGCGGTGTGCAGCAGCAGGTGCTTGGTGGTCACGTCCGTCCTCGGGGGACGCAGCCGCGGCGACCCGTCGTCGTCGAAGCCCTCGATCACCTGGACGTCGGCCAGCTCGGGCGCGTACGTCCGCGCGGGCTCGTCGAGGTCGATGCGCCCCTCCTCCACCAGCTGCAGCACCGTGGTGCCCGTGATCGCCTTGGTGGTGGAGAAGATCGCCATCACGGCGTCGGTGGCCATCGGCTCGTCGGAGGCGAGGCTGCGACGGCCGGCCGCCCCGACGTAGAAGGACTCGTCGCGGTCGGTCAGCCCGGCGACGACGCCCGGCAGGCCGGGGCCCTTGTCGATGCTGGCCTGCACCACCGCGTCCGCGGCCGCGGTCAGCCGCTCCTGACGGGCCACTGCTTCGTCGTCGGTCATGGGTGTCCTCTCCGAGACGCCGATGTGTCGTGAGTCACATCATGCGCCCGGGAGGCCCTGCCGCGCGTCGTCAATGGAGGAGGCGAGCCTCAGCGCAGTCCGGCCACCAGCAGGTCGGTGAGGGCGGCGTAGGCCTGCGAGTCGTCGAGACCGGTCGTGCGGGTGAGGTCGCCGCGCTGCACCGACTCCATGACGAGCGCCGCCACCGCGCCGACGAAGGTGGCGTCGAGCGAGGCCCCCACGGTCGGCGCCTCGGTCACCAGCTCGCGGACGCGCCGCGCCGCCGCCTGCGTGTTGCGGCGGTAGATCTCGCGGGCCGGCGCGAAGGCCTCGACGTCGGCGATGAACGCCGGGCTGGCGGGCCTCAGCTCGGTGGAGATCGCCTGCAGGTAGGCCTCGAGACGGTCGCGCGCCGTGCCGGCGACCGCCGCGCTCTGCTCGACGCGCGCGGTCGCCCCGCGGAAGAACGCGCGCACCGCGGTCAGGACGATCTGCTCCTTGCTCGGCGCGACGGCGTAGAGCGTCGACTTCGAGCAGCTGAGCCGCCGGGCGAGCTCGGCGACACCCAGGTGCGCGAAGCCCTCGGCCAGGAAGATCTCGACGAGACCGTCCACCACGCGGATGACGCGCTCGTCCGCCACAGCCGTCATCGCCCGTCCCCTCAGTTCTCGATCGAGTACCAGATTACCCGTCCTGGTACTCTGTGGGCAGGAACCCACGCCGAGGAGGATGGCATGCCCGCGACCCGTCTGATGCCGAACGAGGACGCCGACGACCTGATCGCCCTCACCCGCGAGATCGTCGACAAGGAGCTGCGTCCGCGGGTCGACGAGGCCGAGGCGAGCGCGACGTTCCCCCGCGAGGTCTTCCGGACGCTCGGCCGCGCGGGCCTGATGAGCCTGCCGTACCCCGAGGAGCTCGGGGGCGGCGAGCAGCCGTACGAGGTGTACCTGCAGGTGCTCGAGGAGATCGCGTCGGCGTGGGCCAGCGTCGGCGTGGGCGTCAGCGTCCACGCGCTCTCGTGCTTCGGCCTGTTCACCGCCGGCACCGACGAGCAGAAGAAGGGCTGGCTTCCCGAGATGCTGTCGGGCGAGCAGCTCGGCGCGTACTGCCTGTCCGAGGCGCACGCCGGGTCCGACCCCGCCGCCATGCGCACCAGGGCCGTCCGCGACGGCGACGACTACGTCATCAACGGCGCCAAGGCCTGGACCACCCACGGCGGCGAGGCCGACTTCTACAAGGTCATGGCCCGCACGTCCGACGACGGTGGTCGCGGCATCTCCTGCTTCCTGGTGCCCGCCGACGCCGCCGGTCTCAGCGCCGACGTCCCCGAGCGCAAGATGGGCCTGACGGGCTCGACCACCGCCACGATGCTCTTCGACGACGTGCGCGTCCCCGTCGAGCGACGTCTCGGCGACGAGGGCCAGGGCCTGCCGATCGCGCTCGCGGGCCTGGACGCCGGGCGTCTCGGCATCGCCGCGGTGGCCGTCGGCGTCGCGCAGGGCGCGCTCGACGTCGCGCTCGCCTACGCCCGGGAGCGCGAGTCGTTCGGCAGGCCGATCATCCAGCACCAGGGCCTGGCGTTCCTGCTCGCCGACATGGCCGCGGCCGTCGAGTCCGCCCGTGCCACCTACCTGCACGCCGCGCGGCTGCGCGACGCCGGCCGTCCCTACGGGCGCGAGGCCTCGGTGGCCAAGCTCGTCGCCACCGACAACGCCTCACGCGTCACGGCCGACGCCGTGCAGGTGCTCGGCGGCGCCGGCTACACCAAGGACTTCCCGGTCGAGCGGTACATGCGCGAGACCAAGGTGATGCAGATCTTCGAGGGCACCAACCAGATCCAGCGTCTCGTCATCGCCCGCCACCTGGCGCGCTGAGTCAGGTCACCGTCAGCCGGTGGCGGTGCTCGGCCACCACGGCGCACGCCGCGACGACCAGCAGGATCGCGCCGACGAAGAACACGAGGCCGCCCACCAGCGGGATCGCCGCGGGCTCGTCGTCCAGCGAGTGCAGGTAGGCGGCGCCGCCGCCGAACCCGAGCGCGCCCACCACGGCGAGGACGGCGGTGGCTCGGTCGGGCCTCGCGACGGGCAGGGCCATGACGACGACCGTCGCGACGCAGGACGCGTACAGCACCCACCGGAGCGGGTCGAGCGCGGCGTCCGGCGCGAGGACCATCGCGGCGAAGGTGGCGAGGGGCAGCAGGCAGATCACGACCTGCACGGCCGTGGTCGTCGCCGAGGGCGGGTGGTTCGACCGTGAGGGACTCATGACCTGAGCGTGCGACCGCGGCGGACGACGCCGCGTCCGTGCAGGTGCTCAGGCGCGGCGCCGTCGTACTCAGATCGCCTGGACGGTCGCCTCGATGCCCTTGGAGCGGATCGACTCGAGGGCGGCGAGGTAGCCCGCGACGAACTCCTCGTCGTCGGCGAGCCCACCGGGGACGTCCGCGGCCCGCAGGAAGCCCACCGGGTCGTCGGCGAGGTTCTTCGCGGCCTCGCGGAGCCGGGCCTCCTTGAGGTCGACCATCTCGCCGCCCTGCTCGCACACCAGCGCCCACGCGGCGACCGTCGTCACCGCGCGCGGTGCCGCCGCGGCACCCCGCTCGACCACCACGGGCAGCATGAACGTGTTGACCCGGTCCGAGGAGTACGCGCGCACACGGGCCAGCGTGTCGGCGAGCTCGGCGTTGGCGAACCGGTCGAGCAGCGTCTCGGTGTACTCGTGCAGGTCGATGCCCGGCACCTCGGGCAGGATCGGCATCGCCTCGACGCGCATGTAGTCGAGCACGTACTGGCGCAGCACCGGGTCCTGCGCGGCCTCGTGCACGTAGGTGTGACCGGCGAGCACGCCGGCCTGCGAGAGCACCTGGTGGCCGGCGTTGAGCAGTCGCAGCTTCATCAGCTCGTACGGGTGCACGTCGGGCACCATCTGGACGCCGACCTCCTCCAGCGCCGGGCGTCCCAGACCGAACTCGTCCTCGACGACCCACTGGCCGAACGGCTCGGCCAGGATCGGCCAGCCGTCCTCGACGCCGAAGCGGCGCGCCACCTCGGCGCGGT
>NZ_JBMGQR010000097.1:0-13551 GCF_049059935.1 Solicola agrisoli
GCCGCCGCCGGCGGTGGACGTGCATGGTTCGAGCGGCAGCTGTCGCCCGCGGCGATCGCGGACCCCGTCACCGCCTCGATGGTGAGCGCGAACTGGTTCCCGGTGCTGCAGAAGGGCTACGCCGGCCAGTGGAAGGACCACACCGACGGCGTCCGCCGGACCTGGGAGGCCGGCTGGGACCTGTCGCGCCTCAGCATGGTGCGCAAGATCGTCAGCACCCGCCAGGTGCACGAGATGATGGCGGAGTTCTGGCTCAACCACCTCTACATCCCCTCGGGCGAGGACCGCTCGAGCGTGCACCGCTCGTCCTACGAGGACCTGGTGCGCTCGCACGCGCTCGGCACGTTCGCCGACCTGCTGGCCGCCGCGATCGTCCACCCCGCGATGACCGGCTTCCTCACCAACTACCAGAACACGGCCCGGGCCCTGAACGAGAACCTCGGGCGCGAGCTGCTCGAGCTGCACACCGTCGGCGTGGGCGCCGCCTACGGCGAGGACGGCGTCAAGGTGTCCACCCGCCTGCTCACCGGCTTCACCCTCGACGCGTTCAAGACGTGGACGCCCGGCTACGACACCACCAAGCACCACGTCGGTGCCGTCACGGTGCTGGGCAGGACCTTCGCCAACGACAAGCCCGACGGCCGCGCCACGGTGGAGGAGTACCTGCGCTTCCTGGCCACCCACGAGCGCACGGCCGCCCGCCTGGCGCGCAAGCTCTGCGTCCGGTTCGTCTCCGACACCCCGTCGGACGGCATCGTCGCGGCGGTCAAGGCCGCGTACCTGAGCAGCGGCAGCGACATCAAGGCCTCCCTGCGTGCCCTGGTGGACCACCCCGACTTCGAGCGCTCGCGCAAGGCCAAGGTGCGCACGCCCGTCGAGGACGTGCTCGCCACCGCCCGCGCCATCGGTGCGGCGCCGACCAAGCCGTCGACCGGCAGCGGCGCCGAGGGCAAGAGCTTCGCGACGCACCTGGGCTGGATGGCCGAGAACATGGGCTACCGGCCCTACACCTGGCCGCGTCCCGACGGCCCGCCCGACGTCGCGTCGGCCTGGACGGGGTCCTCGCGGATGCTGCGCACGTGGGAGAACCGCTTCTCCCTCGCCGCCGGCTGGTGGGGCAGCAAGGACGTCTCGTACGCGCCGCTCGCCACCTACCTGCCGACCTCGTGGCCGCAGCGCGTCGACGCCGTCGTGGACCACGTCGGCCTGCAGCTCACGGGCGTCAAGCCGTCGGCCGCCGCCCGCACCGCGGCGTGCGACCTGCTCGGCCGGTCGCCCGCCGACGTCGTCCAGCGTGCCGCCGACGTCAGCGAGTGGGACATGACGCGCGTGCGCGGCGTCCTGCTCAACGCCCCCGAGAACCTGCTGCGCTGAGGAGCCCCGCGATGACCACCACCCTGCCCGAGGCCACCACGTGCGGCGACTGCGGCGACTACGGCCTCACCCGTCGCTCGCTGCTCCAGAAGGCCGCGATCGCCGGCGCCGCCGGAGCCGTCACGAGCGTCTTCGGCGACGCGGTCACCCAGACCGTCTTCGGCGCCAGCACCGGACGGCAGCCCGTCCTGCTGCTGCTGTCGCTGCGCGGTGGCGCGGACGGCCTGTCGATGGTCGTGCCGCACGCCGAGGAGGCCTACAACAAGACGCGACCGAACCTCGCGCTCAAGGCCTCGGAGCTGATCGAGGCGAACCAGACCTTCGGGCTGCACCCCAAGTTCGAGGCGCTGCGGCCGATGTGGCGGAGCGGCAAGATGGCCGCGATCCAGGCCGTCGGCATGCAGGTTCCGAACCGGAGCCACTTCGAGGCCATGGAGCTGATCGAGGACGCCGACCCGACCTCCAGCGCGCGCGTCGGGTGGATCAACCGGATGATCGGCTCGCTGTCGGGGACGGACCCGTTCGAGGGTCTGCACCTGAGCGGCAACCAGGCGCCCACGGCGCTCTACGGCCCGCAGCCCATCGTCGCGACCAACGACCTCGGTGCGCTCGACATCCCCTTCGGCGACGACGCGTGGATGCGCACGCGCCTGCAGAGCGGCCTGACGTCGATGTACGGCGGCAGCTCGTCGGCGGCGCTCGGGGAGGCCGGCGGCACGGCGCTGAACGTCGCCAAGCGCGCACGCGCGCTCGGCGCGTCGAAGGAGAGCAAGCCCGCCAACGGCGCGGTCTACAGCACCGACGACCTCGGACGGTCGCTCGCGCGCGCTGCGGGCGTCGTCCGCTCGGGCATGGGCGCCCGCGCGATCAGCATCGACTACGGCAGCTGGGACCACCACGAGGGTGCGCCCTGGCGCCTGAGCTCGATGATCGAGAACCTCGCCAAGAACCTCGCCGCGTTCTTCACCGACCTCGGCGCCGACGGCGACCTCGTCACGGTCGTGACGCTGTCGGAGTTCGGACGTCGGCTCGCGCAGAACGGCTCGTACGGCCTCGACCACGGCTACGGCAACTGCGTGCTCGCGCTCGGGGCCGGCGTCAAGGGCGGGTACTACGGCAAGATGCCGTCGCTCGGCACGGCCGCGAAGCCCGCCGACGACCTGCTCGTCACCACCGACTACCGCCACGTGCTCGGCGAGGTCCTGGCGCAGCGCTTCCCCGACGTCAGCCTGCCGTCGGTGTTCCCCGGGGCCGCGTACGGCGAGGACAAGCGCGTCGGCTTCATGGTGTGAGGCAGGCTGGGCCCCATGGTCCAGTCCGTCGAGCTGCTGCTGGACGCGGGCACGGAGTCGGCGCTGCGCGCGCAGTGGGACGCCCTCGGCGCCGCCGGCCTCCCGACGCAGGCGTCGCACACCGGCGCGTCGAACCGTCCGCACGTGACGCTCGAGGCCCGCGACTCGCTGGCCGCCGACGCCGAGTCGGCGCTGCCCGACGTGGCGGCGATGCTCCCGGTGCCCGTCGTCGTCGGACCGCCGACGGTGTTCGGGCGCTCCGGCACGCGCAGTGGCCTGATCCTCGTGCGCTCGCTGGTGGTCGACGCGGGCCTGCTCGCGGTGCACGACGCGGTCGGCCCGGGCGGCTCCCCCACCTCGGCACCCGGACGGTGGATGCCGCACGTCACGCTGGCGAGGCGGATGACCGCCGACGACGTCGCGTCCGCGCTCGGGGTGCTCGACGCCGCCCCCGACCTGCACGGCGAGGCCGTCGTCCTGCGGCGCTGGGACGGCGAGGCCAAGCGGGACTGGGCCGTCGGCGGCTGATCCCCGCCGGGTCCCCTGACCCCACCCGTCACCGGTTTCCCAGGTTCACCTGGTGTTCCGACGGGACCCCGGGGAACTTCCCGTGGTCTCGTCGGTCTCCCAGGTGAACCTGGGAAACCGACACCCGGCGCGGCGAGCGTCAGCCGCGGGCGAGGGCGGTGAGGAGGTGGGGGGTGAGCAGGCCGCGGCCGAGGCCGACCTCGACGAGCTCGTCGAACGCACGCTGGTCGCGGCGGGCGGCGGAGACGGCGCGGGGCACGACGAACGGCAGCGCGGCCAGACGGGACGCGGCGGCGGTGCCGGCCAGGTGGGCCCGCAGCAGCGGCTGCACCGCGGCCCGGTGACGCTCCCCCGCGCCGGCCGCGTCGCCGTGCGCCGCCGCCCGCCCGGCCAGGACGCCCGTCAGCACCGCGTAGTAGATGCCCTCGCCGGTGAGCGGGTTGATCAGCCCGGCGGCGTCGCCGACGAGCAGCACCCGGCCGGACGTCGGGCGCCAGCCCCATCCCGAGAGCGGCAGGTGGTGGGCGCGGAAGTCGTCGCCGACGGACGCGGTGCCCGGCAGCAGCCGCTCCATCTGCTCCAGCAGCAGCGAGCGCGACGGCGCCGCGCGGCGGCTAAACAGCAGCTCGCCGTAGCCGACGTTGGCCAGGCCGTCGCCGCGGTCGAACGACCACGCGTAGGACGGCTGGCGGTCGTCGCCGAACACGATCTCCTGCAGCCCCCGACGCGCGTCCGCCACCGGCGCGTACCCGCGCAGCGCGAGCGCGCGCCGTCGGTGCGGTCGCAGTCCCGCCGCCCCGCGCACCACCGAGTGCGCGCCGTCCGCGCCCACCAGCACCCGCGCTCGCAGCGTCCCGTCGAGGACCACGCCGTCGGCGTCGACCTGCACGTCGCGCACCCGGTGGCGACGCAGCACCGCGCCGCGGTCGACCGCCGCGCGGACCAGGCGCTCGTCCAGCACCGTGCGCGGGACGACGTACGCCGGCCGTGCCATCCGGCGCTCCACGCCGCCGCGGTCGGTGCGCAGGGCCAGGCGCCGGACGGGCACGAGGTCGTCGAGGATCCCGTGCACGCCCACCTCGGCGAGGACGTCGAGCACGTGTGGCGCGACGCCGTCGCCGCAGGGCTTGTCCCGCGGGAAGTCGGCGCGGTCGACGACCAGCACCCTCAGGTCCGGACGGGCGGCGAGCGCACCGAGGGCGGTCGCGGCTCCCGCAGGTCCGCCGCCGACGACGACCAGGTCCCAGGCGTCGTCGCTCACCTCGACGCCACCAGCAGCACCACGTCGACCAGCGCGATGACCACGGCGACGACGAACGGCACCCGACCGCGGCCGCGAGCGCCCACCACGGCGAGCACCAGCACCGCGGCCAGCACGACGAGCGCGAGCACCGACGGCGTCCCGGCCGGGCCGAGCACCGCGACCACCGAGGCCAGGGCCAGCAGGGCGGGAGCGACGACGCGCGACCGCCGCCCGCCCAGACGGTGCGGCCACCCGTGGACGCCGGTCGCGGCGTCGTCGTCCAGGTCGGGCAGGACGTTCAGCACGTGCGCGCCGACGCCGAGCAGGGCACCGGCGACCGCCTCCCACACCTGGGGCGTCGCGCCCGTCGCGAGCGCCACCACCACCGGCAGCGACCCGAAGGCCACGGCGTACGGCGCCCACGACCACGCCGTGCGCTTGAGCCACAGGTTGTAGGCCCAGCCCGACCCGACCAGGAGCACCAGGTGCACGAGCCCGGCGGCGAGCCCCAGGGCGAGCGAGGTCACCACCGACAGCAGCAGGCTGACGCGCACGGCCGTCCGCACCCGGGCCTCGTCCAGGTCGCCCGACGCGAGCGGCTTGTCGCCGCGGCCCACGGCGCGGTCGCGCGAGGCGTCCACCAGGTCGTTGGACCACCCGATGCTGAGCTGGCCGGTGACGACCGCCGCGACCACCAGCGCGGCGGTGCCGGGGCCGGCGTCGGTGCCGATGCAGAGCAGACCGGCGAGCACCGTCACGGCGACGGTGGGTCCGGGGTGCGACGCCCGCAGCAGCGCGAGGGCCGCCGAGGGGCTGGTCACGACCTTCAGCGTAGGCGGGACGCGCGCCGTAGGCTCACCGTCATGTCCCAGATCCTCGCCGCGCGCGGTGCCCTCCCCGAGCACCGCTACGCCCAGGAGGACCTCACCGAGGCGTTCGCCGACCTCATCGTCACCGGCGACGGCCTCGACCGCGGGCTGCTGCGACGGTTCCACGCCAACGCGGGCGTGACCACCCGCCACACGGCCTACCCGATCGAGCGGTACGGCGAGCTGGACGGGTTCACCGACGCCAACACGCTGTTCATCGACGCGGCCGTCGAGCTCGGTGCGCAGGCGCTCACCGACGCGCTCAAGGCCGCCGGGCTGACGCCGCACGACGTCGACCAGATCGTCTGCACCACGATCACCGGCCTCGCGGTCCCCTCCCTGGAGGCGCGGATCGCCGCGGTCGTCGGCCTGCGCCCGGACGTCAAGCGCGTGCCGATCGTCGGCCTCGGCTGCGTGGCCGGGGCCGCCGGCATCGCCCGCGTCCACGACTACCTGCTCGGTCACCCGGGCGACGTCGCGGTGCTGCTGTCGGTCGAGCTGTGCTCGCTGACGGTGCAGCGCGGCGACACCTCGGTGGCCAACCTGGTGGCGAGCGGCCTGTTCGGCGACGGCGCGGGGGCCGTGGTCCTCGTCGGCGACGAGCACCCGTCCGCCGGCGACCACGCGGGCCGTCCGCGCGTGCTCGACAGCCGCAGCCGCCTCTACCCCGACACCGAGCGCGCGATGGGCTGGGACGTCGGCTCCACCGGCCTGCGCATCGTCCTCGGCGCCGAGGTGCCCGACCTCGTCCGCACGTACGTCCGCGAGGACGTCGACGACTTCCTCGCCGACCACGACCTCACCCGCGACGACGTCGCCTGGTGGGTCTGCCATCCCGGCGGCCCGAAGGTCCTCGAGGCCATGCAGGACGCGCTCGAGGTCGACCACCGCGCGCTCGGCGTCACCTGGGACTCCCTGGACCGCATCGGCAACCTCTCGTCCGCGTCGGTGCTGCACGTTCTCGCCGACACGCTCGCGGGTCGCACGCCCGAGCCGGGCACCTACGGCATCACGATGGCGATGGGCCCGGGCTTCTGCGCCGAGCTCGTCCTGATGCGGGCCTGAGGGGGCGGCGTGGACGCGAGCCTGTGGTGGTTCACCGCGCTGGTGCTGGCGGTCGGGGTCGAGCGCCTCGCCGAGCTGGTGGTCTCCAACCGCAACGCCGCCTGGAGCCTGGGCCGGGGCGGCGTCGAGGTCGGTCGCGGCCACTACCCGTTCATGGTGGTGCTGCACACCGCGCTGCTCGTCGGCGCGCTCGTCGAGGTGTGGGTCCGACGTCCCGCGACGCCGGTCGCCCTCGCCGTCGTCATGCTCGCGGTGGTGGTCGGCGCCCAGGCGCTGCGCTGGTGGTGCATCACCACCCTGGGTCGTCAGTGGAACACCCGCGTGATCGTCGTCCCCGGACTGACGCTCGTCGCCCGCGGCCCGTACCGCCTGGTGAAGCACCCCAACTACGTGGCCGTCGTGCTGGAAGGGATCGCGCTGCCGCTCGTCCACGGGGCGTGGATCACCGCCGTCGTGTTCACCGTGCTCAACGCCGCGCTGCTGCGCACCCGCATCCGCACCGAGGACCGCGCGCTCGACGAGCTCGCCGGGGCGCGCGCATGAGGGACCTGCTCGTCGTCGGCGGCGGGCCTGCGGGGCTGGCCACCGCCCTTTACGCCGCCCGCGCCGGCCTGGACGTCGAGGTGCTCGAGCCGCACGACGGCGTGCTCGACAAGGCCTGCGGCGAGGGCCTGATGCCCGGCGCGCTCACCCGCCTGGCCGACCTCGGCGTCGACCCGCACGGCCACGGCCTGCGCGGTATCAGCTACCACGGCGGCGGACGCACGGCCGTCGCCGACTTCTCCGCCGGCCTCGGTCGGGGCGTCCGCCGCACCACGCTGCACGCCGCCCTGCGCGACGCCGTGGCCGCCGCGGGCGTGACCGTCACCGGACGCACCGCCCGGATCGTGCGCCAGGACGACGACGCGGTCGACGTCGACGGCACCCGGGCACGCCACGTCGTCGCCGCCGACGGCCTGCACTCCCCCGTCCGCCGCTCGCTCGGGCTCGCCCAGACCCCGGCGCGCCGTCGCCGGTACGGCCTGCGCACCCACCTGTCGACGGCGCCGTGGAGCGACCACGTCGAGGTGCACTGGGCCCGCGACGCCGAGGCGTACGTGACACCGGTCGGGCCCGACCTGGTGGGCGTGGCCGTGCTCACCGAGCGCCGCGCGCCCCTCCAGGAGCACCTGCGCGCCTTCCCCGAGCTGGCCGAGCGTGTCGCCGCCTCGGGCACCGGGGCGGTCCGCGGCGCCGGGCCCCTGAGACAGTCGTCCCGGCGCCGCGTCGCCGGGCGCGTCCTTCTCGTCGGCGACGCGAGCGGCTACGTCGACGCCCTCACCGGCGAGGGCGTGTCGCTCGGCCTCGCCCAGGCGCAGGCCGCCGTCGACGCGATCGTCGCCGGCCGTCCCCACGACTACGAGCGCAGCTGGCGCCGGATCACCTGGAGGTACACCCTGCTCACCCACGGCCTGCTCGCCGCGTCCCACCTGCAGCCGGTCCGACGCGCCCTGGTGCCCGCCGCGGCCGCCGCCCCGCGCCTGTTCGGCGCGACCGTCGACGTCCTGGCGCGGCCCGCGTGAGCGCCGAGCAGGTGGTGCTGCTGGACGAGTCGGGCGCAGCCGTCGGCACCACGCCCAAGGCCGGCGTGCACCACCTTGACACCCCGCTGCACCTCGCGTTCTCCTGCTACGTGTTCGCCGGCGACCGGCTGCTGCTGACGCGGCGGGCGGCGTCCAAGACCACCTGGCCGGCCACCTGGACCAACACCGTCTGCGGCCATCCCGGCCCGGGCGAGCGGCTCGAGGACGCGGTCCGCAGGCGTGCCGTCGACGAGCTCGGCCTCGAGGTCGACGACGTGCGCCTCGTGCTGCCCGGGTTCCGCTACCGCGCGGTGATGGACGACGGCGTCGTCGAGAACGAGATCTGCCCCGTCCTGGTGGCCACCACGTCCGCCGACCCCGTCGCCGCACCCGACGAGGTCGACGACTGGACCTGGGTCGAGTGGGACGAGCTCGTCGCCGGGGTGCTCACCGGCGAGCGCGCCGTCTCGCCCTGGTGCATCGAGCAGGTGACGGCGCTGTTCGCCCTCGGGGGCAGCCCCGCCGAGTGGCAGACGGCCCCCGACGCCGCGCTGCCGCCGGGCGCACGTCCGGAGAACCACCCGGCGGTCGTCGGCGAGCCGTAGCCTGTCTGCGTGCTGAAGAACGTCGTGCGGGTGGCCGCGCTGGTGCTGCTCGTCGGACTGCTGTCCTCTCCCCCGGCCCAGGCCGCGTCCTCACCCGAGGCGCCGCCGGTGGCCGGCCGCGTCGACTACCAGCTCGGCGGTGCCTACAAGCCGGCGCGCGGCGTCGACGTCGTCGTCCGCGACCGCACGTCCAAGCCCGCCAGGGGGCGCTACTCCATCTGCTACGTCAACGCGTTCCAGACCCAGCCCGGCGAGCTCGGCTGGTGGCGCTCGAAGCACCCCGGCCTGCTGCTGCACGACGACGACGGGCAGCTGGTGGCCGACCCCGACTGGCCCGACGAGGTGCTGCTCGACACCTCGACGGCGAACAAGCGCGCCGGCCTCGCCCGCATCGTCGGTCGCTGGGTCCGGGGCTGCGCCGATCGCGGCTTCGACGCCGTGGAGTCCGACAACCTCGACAGCTGGACGCGCTCGGACGGACGCCTCACCCGCGCCGGCAACATCGCCCTCGCGCGCAGCCTCGTCCGCACCGGGCACCGGGCCGGGTTGTCGATGGGCCAGAAGAACGCCGCCGAGGCGGTGCGGGCCGGACGCCGCACGGCCCGCTTCGACTTCGCCACCGCCGAGGAGTGCGAGGTCTACCGCGAGTGCGGCGCCTACCGTCGCGTCTACAAGCGGCACCTGATCGAGATCGAGTACACCGACAACGGCAAGCGGGCCTTCCGCCGCGCCTGCGCCAAGCGGGGCCACTCGGTCAGCGTCCTGCTGCGCGACCGCGACGTCGTCCGTCGCGGTGCCGACGGGTACGTCTCCCGCTGGTGCTGACCCGCCCGTCCGGCGTGGTTCGCCGTGCAGGGCGGTCGAGGACGGCTAGCGTGGGGGCTACCGGTTGCAGACCAGGACCGGCCCCGGACCCGAGGAGGCGTCGGCCATGAGCACCGCCACCGATGCTGCGACGACGGCGCCGAGGACCGCGCCCCTCGAGGCCGGCACGTCGCAGCCCGCCGGCCTCCTGTGGGGCATCGGCGCCGTGGCCACCCGCACGAAGATCCCCGCGGCCACGCTGCGCAACTGGGACCGGCGCTACGGCATCGGCCCGTCCGCCCACTCTGACGGCGGCCACCGCCGCTACGACGAGGGCGACATCAGCCGCCTGACCTACATGGCCCGGCTCATCGACGACGGCGCGGCCGTCCTGGCGGCCAGCGAGGTCGCGGCGAGCCTCAGCGTCGACGAGATCGACGCGCTCTGAGGTCCTCGCTCCTGTCGGGGGTGGCTCCTAGGCTCCCTGCATGGAGCAGAGACTGAACTACGTCACCCTCGCGGTCGCCGACGTCGGTCGGTCGCGCGCGTTCTACGTCGACGGCCTGGGCTGGGAGCCCGCGCTCGAGGTGCCCGGCGAGGTGCTGATGATCCCCCTGGGCGCGGGGCTGGTGCTCTCGCTGTGGTCGCGTGACGGCTTCGTCGACGAGGTCGGCGAGCCCTCGCCGGGGCTGGCGCCGCTCACCCTGGCCCACAACGTGGCCGACGAGGCGGGCGTCGACGCCGCCGTGGCCGACGCGGTGGCGGCCGGCGGCACCCTGGTGGGTCCGGCGGCCCACCGCGAGTGGGGCGGCTACACCGCCTACGTCGCCGATCCCGACGGGTTCCGCTGGGAGATCGCCCACAACCCCAGCGACATGGGACTCGCGCAGGTGCGCGACTCGCAGGCGGCGATGCGCGCACGGTCCGACGGACTCTGACGTCCCGGCCCGACGACTCCAGGCGCCCGGGACGGTCAGTCCCGACAGACCCACCACCACACCGGAGGACACCACCATGCAGACCCTCGAGACCTTCAGCGGGTTCGCCGTCGACGACGTCGCGGCCGCGCGCACCTTCTACTCCAGCACGCTCGGGATGACGGTGAGCGAGCAGAACGGCATGCTCGGGCTCGACGTCGGCGACGGCCACCACGTGCTGGTCTACCCCAAGCCCCACCACGTCCCGGCCGAGTTCACGGTGCTCAACTTCCGTGTCGCCGACGTCGAGGCGGCCGTCGACGAGCTCGTGGCGGCCGGTGTGGAGCCGATCCGCTACGACGGCATGCAGCAGGACGAGCGTGGCGTGTTCCGCCTCGGCGGTCCGTTCATCGCCTGGTTCCGCGACCCGGCCGGTAACGTCCTCTCGGTCCTGCAGGACCGCTGACCGCGGGGCGGACGCGAACCTGAGAGTTCATCCATTCTGCGTACACCTACCCATATCTGAGTAGAGCATGGTGCCCAGTCGTCCCTGGAGCCCCCATGCCACTGCAGATCCCCGCCCGCCCGACGCGCCGTCTGGTCGCCCTCGCCGTCACCGCCCTGTCGGCGCTCCTCGTCGTGGGGGCCGCCGCAGGCGTGCCCGCGTCCCCGCGTTCGACGCAGGCCGCGGCGGCGCCCACGACGAGCACCGCCCTCCAGGTCGTCGACCACGCGGACGCACTGCGCACCGTCGCGTCCATCCGCACCCAGATCCGCCGCACCACCGCGCGCATCACCGCCACCAAGCGCACCCTGCGTCGGTGCGACCGACGCCGCACGGCACGCGCCGAGCGGGCGTGCAGGACGCGGGCCCGTCGCACCCTCGCCTCGCTGCGCTCGAGCCGGGCGGCCCTGCGCCGTCAGCTCGCCGACGCCAGCAGGCCGGTGGCAGCACCCACCACCCCGGTCGCACCGGCCGTCGGGTCGAACCCGTTCGACCCCGACGGCGACGGCACCGACGCCTACTGGAACAAGCCCGCCACCGGCTTCACGCTGATCAGCGGCGCCTCGACGCCCCGCTGGCCCTGCCAGAGCACGATCACCTACCGGATCAACCCGGCGGGGGCTCCGTCGAACGCGGTGGCCGACGCCAAGGCGGCGTTCGCGCTGGTGGGCCAGGTCAACGGGTACGCGTTCCGCTACGACGGCACCACCACCGCGACGAGCGCGTCCGACACCACCGACGTCGTGCTGTCGTGGGAGCGTGGCGGCGCCGGCACCCGTCTCGGGGAGAGCGCGATCGCGATCGGCGGCTCCTACCAGTACACGCAGGGGTCGAGGCGCTGGCTGGCCAAGGGGTCGATCGTCTTCGACTCGCGTCGCACGCTGACCCCGGGCCTCGGCGTCGACGGGAGGGAGTCGGCCACGCTGGGGCGCGTCATGGTGCACGAGATGGGCCACGTGCTCGGCCTGGGGCACGTCGACGACAACACCCAGATCATGGCGCCCGTCCTGTACCGCCAGCGCACCGCCGCCAACACCGGCGACCGCAACGGGCTGCGCCACCAGGGACGCGCCGCGGCCTGCGCCGCAGGCTGAGGCGTCGGCGGCCGTTCGTCCGCCGTTCGTTGACGCGCGGGCCCGGTGCGGCGAGAGTGACGACCGTCCCGTTCGTCCCCCTCCAGCACCGGAGCCCCCGTGCGTCTCGCGCCCGTCCTCACCCGTTCCTGCGCCGGCGCCGTCACGGTGCTGCTGGCCGCAGGACTGCTCTCGGCACCGACGGTCGCCGAGCCGCGACCCGCACCCACCCGCGACACCGGCCTCTCGCGCCACGTCGACCCGCTGATCGGCTCGGCCAACGGCGGCAACACCTACCCCGGTGCCGTGCGCCCGTTCGGGATGCTGTCGTGGAGCCCCACCACCACCCGCGGCGACCAGACCGACACCGGCGCGGCCAACGGGTACGCCTACGACGCCACCCGCGTCCGCGGCTTCAGCCTCACGCACGTCAACGGCGCCGGGTGCGCGCCCGGCGCGGCGGGCGACGTCCCGATCATGCCGTTCGTGGGCGACGTGACCTCCTCGCCCACCGCGGACTCCTCCGACGAGGTGTACGCCTCCGACTTCTCCCACGACGACGAGACCGCCGAGGCGGGGCGCTACCGCGTCGGCCTGGCCAACGGCGCCACCGCCGACCTCACGGCCACCACGCGCACGGGCGTCGGCGAGTTCACCTTCCCGCGCGGCAAGGCCGCGAACCTGCTGTTCCGCACGTCCAACTCGCTCAACGGCAGCGAGGACGCCGACATCCGCATCGACGCCCGCACCCGCACCGTCACCGGCTCGGTGCTCACCGGCGGGTTCTGCGGACGCCGCGCCACGGGCAACGGCAGCAACCGCGTCAGCTACTACCGGTTGCACTTCGTGGCGACGTTCGACCGTGCCTTCAGCCAGGTGGGCACCTGGGAGGACGACCGGCTGATGCCCGGCGCGACCACCTCGTCGGGCGGCGAGGGCTACCTGACGGGTGCGGACCGCAGGGGACGCGGATCGGGCGGCTGGGTCGGCTTCGACACCCGACGTGACGGCGACGTCGGCATGCGGGTGGGCATCTCGTACACCAGCCTCGCGGGCGCGAGGAAGAACCTGGCGGCCGAGACGACCCGTCGCTCCACCGTCGACGGCGTGGCCCGGGACGCCCGTCGCGCCTGGGACCGCGCGCTCGCGAGCATCGAGGTGGACGGCGGCGACCCCGACCGTCGCACCGCGTTCTACACCGCGCTGTACCACGCGTACCTGCAGCCCAACATCAGCAACGACGTCGACGGCCGCTACCTCGGCGCCGACCAGGAGGTGCACCGGCTGCCCCGCGGCCAGAGGGCGCAGTACGGCAACTTCTCGGGCTGGGACCAGTACCGGGCGCACACCCAGCTGCTCGCCCTGCTCGAGCCCCAGGTGGCGGGCGACTTCGCGCAGTCCCTGTTCAACCTGGCTCGCCAGAACGGCGGCGTGTGGGACCGCTGGGTGCACGTCAACGGCCCCACGCACGTCATGACTGGCGACCCGTCGGCGCCGACGCTCGCGGGGTTCCACGCGCTCGGGGTGCGCAACTTCGACGTCGAGGGCGCGTTCGACTCCCTCGTCCGGCAGGCGACCGTGCCCAACCCCGCCGGTCTGTCGGAGTCCGGCTGCCCCGGCCAGTGCGTCGGCCAGCGGCCGAACCTCGCGGAGTACCTGCGCCTGCACTACGCGCCGCAGGACGACTGCCGCTGCTGGGGCGGTGCCGCCGAGA
>NZ_JBMGQR010000098.1:0-13515 GCF_049059935.1 Solicola agrisoli
CTCCCGCACGGGGACCGTGCCCCAGAAGCCGGCGTTGACGTACGTCTCGCCCGCCTCCAGGGGGTACAGGGGCCAGGTCCGCGCCGAGCCGGGACCGGCGGGCTCGCGCAGCCGCAGCGGGCACAGCCAGACCGGCCGCATGCCCACCTCGGCGTCGAACCAGGTGCAGAACTCCTCGGTGCGCGACAGCGGCACCTCGATGTCCTGGATGACGCGCTCGCGCGCCGGGAGCCCGCGACGTCGCTCGAGGCCCGCCACGATCTCGTGCCGGGTCTCGAGGGCGACGAGTCGCTGGTAGACGTCGCTGCGGCGCCAGCGCCGGGGCCACAGCCGGCGCACCAGCGGGCGGTCGAGACCGAACGCGCGCGAGCACCAGAACCAGTCGTCGTCCCAGCGCCACACGTAGTCCTCGGTGCGCATGGTGGTGCCGCGCGTCTCCTGGACCGTGCGGTAGAACGCCCGCGGCTCGAGCACCCCGGTGCGCGGGACGGTGCCGGCGGGTGCCGCCGTGGCGACCACCAGGTAGGCCTCGCCCGGGGAGAACACCACGGCGTCCATGCCGTGCACGGGCGTGCCGCGGTGCTCGCCGGTGCGTGCGACGTCGTCGATCGCGTCAGCGAGGTCGCCGACCCGGTCGAAGCGCACGTGCGTGGTGGCCAGCACGGGTGCGACCGCCTCGAGCTCGATGCGCAGGCGCGTGGCGTAGCCGAGGCTGCCGTAGGAGTTGGGGAACGCGGCGAACAGGTCGGCGTGCGGGCCGTCGGGCGACGCGGTGACGACCTTGCCCGAGCCGGTCATCACGTCCATCTCCAGGACGGACTCGTGCGGCAGGCCGTTGCGGAACGACGTCGACTCGATGCCGAGTCCGGTGACGGCGCCGCCGAGCGTGATGGTCTTGAGCTGGGGGACGACGAGGGGCAGCAGACCATGGGCCCACGTCGCCTCGACGAGGTCCTCGTAGGTGCACATGCCCTGCACCTCGGCGGTGCGGGTCGCGGGGTCGACCTCGATGACGCCACCCAGGCCGCTGACTTCGAGACCCGGCGCGTCGCTGGGCGTCCGCGTGCGGAACAGGTTCGTCGTGGCCTTGGCCAGCCGCACCGGCGCGCCCACCGGGATCTGCTCGAACGACGACTCCAGCGCCGCCACTGCGCGCTCGTGCGCGCGCCACCCGACCACGGACATGGGTTCACCTTAGGACGTGTGCTGCCTGCAACGACAGCCGGAGACGGGGCGTGAGTCGCGCGTCACGAGGCGGGCGGATCGTCCGTCCGTGGGAGCGACCAGACCAGGACCTCGCTGTCCGCCCACGCGACGAGGGTGCGCGCGGGCGCGGCGGGCAGGCGGACGGTGTCTCCCGCGCGCAGCGTGCCGAGGTCGTCGAGCACGACGCTGCCGCGCGTCAGGTGCAGGTGCAGGGGCACGTCGGCGGGCAGCCGGAGGTGGTCGTCGGTGTCGAGGATCGCCACCGACATCACGACGCCCTCGCGCACCGTCACCGCCGGGAAGAGGATGCCGCGAGCGCCCTCGGTCCAGGCCTGGCGGTACACCGGCGGCTCGGGGTCGGCGCGCAGCTGCTCGTCGCTGGGCGCGAGCTCCATCTGCACGTACCGCAGCGGCACGCTGTCCGACGCGTTGCGCTCGGAGTGCTCGACGCCGCTGCCCGCGCTGAGGTGCTGCACCTGCCCGGGGTGCAGGCGTCCCCTCTGGCCCGTGGAGTCCTCGTGCGCGAGCACGCCCTCGAGCACCCAGGTGACGATCTCGACGTCCGCATGGCGGTGGGCGTCGAAGCCGCCGCCGGGCGGGACGAGCTCCTCGTTGACCGCACGCAGCGGCCCGAACGAGAGGTTCTCCGGGTCGTAGTGGTCGCCGAAGGAGAAGCTGTGACGGGTGGTGCTGCCGTCGGCGCGCGTGGTGGTGGCGCGGTCATCGGACCGGGCCAGACGTCCGCGGCTCGGGTCGGGGGCCGGCTGACGGCGCCACGGGAGCCTAGGCATAGCCCAGCTCGTGCAGGCGGTCGTCGTCGATGCCGAAGTGGTGGGCGATCTCGTGGGCCACGGTGATGCCCACCTCGCGCACGACGTCGTCCTCGGTCTCGCACATCGCCAGGATGTTGCGGCGGAACACCATGATCCGGTCGGGCAGCGCGCCGGCGTAGGACGAGTCGCGCTCGGTCAGCGGCACGCCCTCGTAGAGCCCGAGGAGGTACGGGTCGTGGGGCGGCGCGTTGTCCTCGACGAACAGCGCGACGTTGTCGAGCAGCCCCACGAGCTCGTCGGGCAACGCGTCGAACGCGGCCTCGACGAGCCGCTGGAACCGTTCCTCGTCGACGTCGACCACGGGTCCATCCTCGCCCACCGGGCCCCGTTTTGGCGCAGCGGGTACGGACCCCCTATGCTTGCGGAGTCCCTGACGGCCTCACCGCCTGAAGACCTCTGGCCCTCATCGTCTAGGGGCCTAGGACGCCGCTCTTTCACAGCGGTAGCACGGGTTCGAATCCCGTTGGGGGCACCTGCAGAACGGCAGTCGGCAGCATGTAGTGTTGCCCCCGGCCGCAAGGCAGAGCACAACAGAACAGCACACAGACAAGGCCCCGTGGCGCAGTTGGTTAGCGCGCCGCCCTGTCACGGCGGAGGTCGCGAGTTCGAGTCTCGTCGGGGTCGCCAGCAACACCAGTGTGAGCAGTGCAACGCAAGGCCCGGGAGGATCCTCCCGGGCCTTCGTCGTTGTACCGGCCATGACCTCGACGATCGAGCACGCCCTGTCCGAGGACGCGCGCGACCTGCTGTTCCGCGACGCCCGCACCGCCAACACGTTCACCGACGAGCCGGTGTCGGTGGAGCAGGTTCGCGAGGTCTACGAGCTCACCAAGTTCGGGCCCACCGCCGCGAACACCCAGCCGCTGCGGATGCTCGTCGTCGGCCCGGAGTCGCGCGAGCGACTGCTGCCGCACATGTCCGACGGCAACCGCGCCAAGACCGCCGCCGCGCCGATGGTCGTGGTGCTCGCCGCCGACGTCGACTTCCACGACCGCATGGGCGAGGTCTTCCCGCACAACCCGGGCGCCCGCGACTGGTGGCCCGACGCCGACTCGCGCGCCCGCGCCGCCGTCCAGAACGCGTCCATCCAGGCCGGTTACTTCATCACCGGCGTCCGCGCCGTCGGTCTCTCCGCGGGCCCGATGGGCGGCTTCGACAAGCCCGGTCTCGACGCCGACCTCCTCGCCGGCACCACCTGGCGCTCGCAGATCGTCGTCAATATCGGCCACCCCGGCCCCGACGCCTTCCGCGACCGCCTCCCCCGCCTCCCCTTCGCAGACGTCGCCCGCGTCCTCTGACGGCCACTTCCCTCCCGAGCACCCCGCCCCGTCGAGGTCCGAGTTCTGCAACGCATGGCTGATCGATGCGTTGCAGAACTCGGACCTCGGCGCGCCTTGAGGGGGTGAGGGGGTGGTGACGGGGTGCGCGTCAGTGGCAGGAGTGGCCGTGAGTGGCGGGTGAGGGCTCGACGTCGAGGGACGGGTTGCGGTCGAAGAAGCCGAACGGCTTGAGCCAGAACGAGACGGTGTCGGCGGGCATCACGGGCCAGTCCTCGGGACGCGTGACGTGGTGGATGCCGAAGACGTACCAGAGCACGACGTCGGTGTCCTCGAGCGGACGGTCGGCCGCGGTCCAGGCCGGCAGGCCCTCCCCGGGCCCGCTCTGGTTGACGAACTCGCCCGCGGGCCAGCGCTCGTCGGGGTCGTTCGGCGTGACCCACAGCGTGTGGCCGATGACCTGGGCGCGCTGCAGGACGGGCGCGTCGGGGTGGAACATCGACGGGATGGCCGCACCCGGCACCAGCTTGTAGGCCGGGTGGGTGCCCAGGCCGTTGACGGCGCCGTCGTTCTGCACCTTCCAGCCGCGCTGGGTCTCCCACGAGTAGTCCTCGCGCGCCTCGGACTCCCGACGCAGCGGCGTGCTCACCTGGCGCAGCGCCAGGCCGTCGGGGTTGTCCGGACCGATGGGGTCGATCTGGGTCTCGGACCGGTAGACGGTGTTCTGCCTGCCGTCGACGTCGAGGTCGAGCCGCGCCACGATGAAGTGCTGGTGGTACGGCGCGTAGGTGCGCTGGTCGACGAGCGTCCCGTGCGGGTGGGCCTGGCCCTCGGCGACGTGCGTGACGACCATGATCCCGGTGGCGCGCACCTCGCACTCGATGTTGCCGTCCTCGTAGAAGCGCCAGTACGTGAGGTACTCGTAGTTGGCGACCGTCACCTGGAACGAGACGACGAACCGGCGCATGCGACGCACCTCGGCGCCGGCGTCGTGGTCGACGTGCTTCCAGATGACGCCGGCGTCCTCCTCGTGGATGCAGACGGCGTTCTCGATCGTGACCGGCGCCCCGGTGCTGTCGTGCAGCACGGCGTCGAGGTAGCGGATCTCGCCCAGGCAGTCGCAGCCGAGCGTCAGCGACTGGGTCATGAAGCCCAGGCCCCACTCGCCGATGTCGAACGCGGTGCGGCGCGCGTGGTCGGGCGAGGGGTCGCGGTAGGGCACGACCATCTCGCTGAACGAGAGCCGGTGCGCGACGGACCGCTCGCGGCCGGCGTCGTCGTAGGTCACCGCGTGCAGGACCAGGCCCTCGCGGTGGTTGAAGCCCACCCGCATCGACCAGTTCTGCCACTGCAGGCGCTGGCCGTCGACGGTGAACGAGACGCCCTCGGGCTGGGTGATGTCGAGCTGCTTGCGCTCGGGACGGTGGCCCTTGAGACGGTCGGGCACCAGGCGCGGCACGTACTCGCCCATGACCTCCGGCCGCGGCACGTCGCCGTCGTCGGAGATCTCGAGCACCTCCATCGTCGACAGGTCGACCACGCAGTGCAGACCGCCCACGGGGCCCGCGTACGGGTTCGCGCCCGCCTCGGCCTTGACCCAGGTGTCGGTCCAGCCGATGCGGCGGCCCTCGTACTGCGGCGGCACGTGCGAGGCGCCGTAGGTCCACGTGTCGTGGAAGACGAGCGACAGGTCGGTGATGCCGCGCGCGGCCAGTGCCGCGGTGACGCGCTCGTCGGCGGCGACCGCGGCGTCGGCCTCCTCCCACTCGTCGACGGTGACGTTGGCCTGCACGCCCGGCACGTGCTCGAACGAGGTCACGGTGCCGGCGTCGAGGTCGAGGCGCGCCTTGTGCGTGGAGTCGGCGCCCTTGCGGAAGACGGTCGCGAGCGCCTCGCGCACCGGACGCGCGCCGCCGCCGTCGAACGCGGCCAGCGCGTCCTTGCCCGGCTCGGCGAGCTCGACGTTGGCGAACCGCCAGCCCTCGTCGGTGCTGACGGCGTGGTCGCGCGCCAGCAGCCGCGCGACCTCCTCGAACTCGGTGGCGACGAGGGGGTCGAGCGGGTGGGAGGTCATCGGGCGGCTCCGAAGGCGTCGACGAGCACGGTCAGGCCCTCGTCGAGGAGGTGGTCGGGCATGGACAGCGGGGGCAGCAGGCGAAGGACGTTTCCGTCGGTGCCGCAGGTGAGGACGATGACGCCGGCCGCGTGGCAGGCCGCGGCGACCTGCTTGGTCAGGGCGGCGTCGGGACGGGTGGTGCCGGGCTCGACGACCTCGACGGCCACCATCGCGCCGCGACCGCGCACCTCGCCGATGCGCGGGTCGGAGGCCTTCAGGCGGCCCAGCACGTCGTGCAGGCGCGTGTTGATCTCGCGGGCCCGCTCGAGCAGGCCGTCGGCCTCGATCGTCTCGATGACGGCGAGCGCGGCGGCGCAGGCCAGCGGGTTGCCGCCGTAGGTGCCGCCCAGGCCGCCGGTGTGGACGGCGTCCATCATCTCGGCGCGCCCGGTGACGGCCGACAGCGGCAGCCCTGCGGCGATGCCCTTGGCGCTCACCACGAGGTCGGGGACGATCCCGTCGTGCTCGGAGGCGTACATCGCCCCGGTGCGGCCGAAGCCCGACTGCACCTCGTCGGCGACGAACACCACGCCGTTGGCGCGGCACCAGTCGACGATCGCGGGCAGGAAGCCCTCGGCCGGGACGATGAAGCCGCCCTCGCCCTGCACGGGCTCGATCACGACGGCCGCGAGGTTGGCCGCGCCGACCTGCTTCTCGATGACGTCGATGGCGCGCGCCGCCGCGTCGGCGCCCGACAGCCCGTCGCGGAACGGGTAGGACAGCGGCGCGCGGTAGACCTCGGCCGCGAACGGCCCGAAGCCGTCCTTGTACGGCATGTTCTTCGCCGTCATCGCCATCGTGAGGTTGGTGCGCCCGTGGTACGCGTGGTCGAACACCACGACCGCCGAGCGGCCCGTGTGGTGGCGCGCGACCTTGACGGCGTTCTCGACGGCCTCGGCGCCGGAGTTGAACAGCGCGGTGTGCTTGTCGTGGTCGCCGGGCGTCAGCCGGGCGAGCTCCTCGGCGACGCGGACGTAGCCCTCGTAGGGCGTGATCATGAAGCAGGTGTGGGTGAACGCCGCCACCTGCGCCTGCACGGCCTCGACGACGCGGGGCGCGCTGTTGCCGACCGTGGTCACGGCGATGCCGGACCCGAGGTCGATCAGCAGGTTGCCGTCGACGTCCTGCACGACGCCGCCGCCGGCGGCCGCCGCGAAGACGGGCATCGTGGTGCCGACGCCCGACGCGACCGCCGCCTGCTTGCGCGCCATCAGGGCGCGCGACTCGGGCCCGGGGATCTCGGTGCGCAGCAGGCGCTCCTGCGGCAGCTCGGGGCCGCCCGTCGCGGTGCTCCCGGGAGCGGTGGTGTCCAGCGTCATGTCTCCTCCTCCGACGGTGCGCCGGCGAGGCGCAGGTGAAACCTACCCCCCGCCGGCGACGACGTCAGGAGGCGTAGAGACGCGGCACCGGCGGGAGCTCGACGCCCTGCCGGGAGCCGGCGTGCAGCGAGGCGATGCCGGCCGACGCGACGACGTTGGCGACGTGCCCGTCCCAGGCCGTGGGGCCCGTCGGCGTGCCGCCGAGCGCGGCCTCGACCCACTCGTTCAGCTCGATCCGGTAGGCGTCGGCGAACCGCGCCACGAAGCTGTCGCCGATGGGCGTCTCGTCGGCGCCGGCTCGCTTGTGCGTCACCAGCTGCGGTGCCGCCAGGCTGGTGGTGCCGCGCGTGCCGACCACCTCGCAGCCGACGTCGTACCCGTAGTGGGCGTTGACGAAGACCTCGACGGTGACCAGGGTGCCCGACGCCATCTCGATGACGGCGAGCTGCGGGTCCGCGAAGCCGTCGGCGACGGGGCTGCGCACGTCGATCGAGACGATCTCCTCGCCGAGCAGCCACCGCACCGTGTCGAGCTCGTGGATCATCGAGCCGGTGATGAGGTTGTCGCTCGACGTGCTCGTGTGCGAGACGGCGTTGCGGTGGACGCAGTGCACCATCCGCGGGATCCCGACGGCGCCGCCGAGCGCCGCCTGGCGCAGGGCGACGAAGCCGGGGTCGAAGCGCCGCATGAAGCCGACCTGGACGTAGCGACGTCCCGCCGCGGCCTCGGCCTCGACGACGCCGGCCGACTCCTCCGACGTCAGCGCGAGCGGCTTCTCGCACAGGACCTGCTTGCGCGCGTCGATGCAGGTACGCACGAGGTCGGCGTGGGTGAAGTCGGGCGACGCGATCACGACCGCGTCGACGTCGTCGGAGCGGACCAGCTCCTCCCCCGACCCGGCGACCTTGGCGCTGACGCTGCCGGCGACGTGGTCGGCACGCTCGGCGTCGGCGTCGTAGACCATCGTCACGCGCGCGGCGGGCACGTGGGCGCTGAGCACGCGGACGTGCTCCGAGCCCATCGCGCCGGCGCCGACGACTCCGATGCGCAGGCTCATGCCTCCGCGTCCTCGACGGCGATCTCCATCTTCTTGGCGACCTCGGAGTCCGGGCCCAGCTCGCGTGAGAGCTCGTGGCTCAGGGCCTCGAGCTCGGCGCCGCCGGCCATCATCGCGGTGAGCTCGTCGAGGGTGATCTCGGACTTGGGGAAGTCGCCCATCGACTTGCCGCGGCGCAGCAGCATGAACCGGTCGCCCACGGGGTAGGCGTGGTGCGGGTTGTGGGTGATGAAGACGACGCCGAGGCCGCGCTCGCGTGCCTTGGCGATGTACTTCAGCACGACGCCGGACTGCTTGACGCCGAGCGCCGCGGTGGGCTCGTCGAGGATCAGCACGCGGGCACCGAAGTACACCGCACGGGCGATCGCGACGCACTGGCGCTCGCCGCCGGACAGGGTGCCGATGGGCTGGTCGACGTCGCGCAGGTCGATGCCCATGGCGGCCAGCTCGGACTTGGTCGTCTTCTTCATCGTGGCGACGTCGAGCTTCTTGAACGGGCCGAACCCGGTCGTGGGCTCCGAGCCGAGGAAGAAGTTGCGCCACACCGGCATCAGCGGCACCACGGCGAGGTCCTGGTAGACCGTCGCGATGCCGAGGTCGAGCGCCACGCGCGGGGACGCGAGGTGGCGGGCCACGCCGTCGATGTTCAGCGCCCCGTCGGTGTGCTCGTGCGCACCGGCGAGGATCTTGATGAACGTCGACTTGCCGGCGCCGTTGTCGCCGAGGACGCAGGTGACCTCTCCGGCGCGAACCGAGGTGGTGACCTCGGACAGCGCGATCACGCTGCCGTAACGCTTGCCGATGTCGACGACCTCGATGATCGGCGTGCCGGCCTCGGCCGGCTTGGTCAGGTCGGGGTGGGCCTCGTGGGCCGGGGTCTTCGTGTCGCTCATCGTGACGTCTCCGCTCGCTTGCGAACCCATTCGTTGAGAAGGACTGCACCGAGGAGCATCACTCCGAGGAACGCGCGCAGCCAGTTGTTGTCCCACCCGGCATACACGATGCCCTGGTTGGTCATGCCGTAGATCAGCGCGCCGAAGGCGGCACCGATCGCCGAGCCGTAGCCGCCGGTGAGCAGGCAGCCGCCCACGACGGCGCAGATGATGTAGATGAACTCCTGGCCCACACCGGTGTTGGCCTGGACGGTCGAGACGCTGAACAGCAGGAGCATGCCCGCAAGCCAGCCCGCGCCGGCGGTCGTCATGAACAGGCCGACCTTGGTCTTGAAGACCGGCACACCGATCTGGCGCGACGCGGTCTGCGCGCCGCCGACGGCGAAGATCCAGTTGCCGACCTTGGTGCGCAGCAGCACCCAGGTCGCCAGGGCCGTGACGCCGATCCACCAGAACACCGACGCGTAGACGTTGCCGCCGAGGACCGAGATCGCCGAGCCGAAGACGGCCTTGGGCTGGTCGTAGAACGGGACGTCGGCCATGCCCTGGATGGCGACCTGGCCGATGATCGCCTTCGGGACAGCGAGGTCGATGCCCTGCAGCACGAAGAACGTGCCCAGCGTGACGATGAAGCTCGGCAGACCGGTCCGCATCACCAGGATGCCGTTGATCGCCCCGATGCCCAGCGCGAGCGCGAGGGACACGACCATGGCGGCCCAGATGTTCAGGCCGTACTCGGTGGTCAGGACGCCGACGACCAGGCCGGTGAAGCCGGTCATGGCTCCGGCCGACAGGTCGAACTCGCCACCGATCATCAGCACCGCGACCGCGACGGCCATGACGCCGATCGTGGACGACGTGCGCAGCCAGGTGGACGCGCCGCCCGCCGTGGCGAAGGTGTCGGTGACGACCGCGAAGAAGATGAACACGGCGATCGCCGCGATGAGAGCCCCGATCTCGGGGCGCTTCAGCAGGCGACCGACCAGTGAGGTCGTCGCGAGCCTTTCGTCAGGTGCTGCGGTGGCGGTCGCCATGAGTCACTCCTGGCTCGTGGGGGTGTGGACGTGCAGGTGGTGCGGTGCCCGGGGGCGGCCGGCGACGCGCCGGTCGCCCCCGGGCGGGTGATCAGCGGGTGCCCTCCTCGGCGAACTTCAGCACGGCGTCGGCGTTGTCCTTGGTGATGAACGCGGGGCCGGAGTTGATCGGCTGGCCGCCGCCGACGTCGTTGCCGTTGATGCTCTTCAGGTACAGGACCGAGACGCCCTCGTAGCCCTGGACGAACGGCTGCTGGTCGACCGCGAAGACGATCTTGTCGGACTGGATGTCCTTGATGACGTCCTCGGAGAGGTCGAACGTGGCGACGCGGGCGCTGCTGCCCGACTCCTCGACGGCCGCGACCGCGTCGATCGCGTACTGGCCACCGAGGGTCAGGACGCCGTCGATGCTCTTGTCGGACTGCAGCTTGGAGGTGATGGTGGCCTGGACGGCGTTGTCGTCCGTGCCGTCGACCTGCAGGTTCTCCACGGTGCCGCCCATCGTCTCGGCGGTGGCCTTGCAGCGGGTCTCGAGAGCGACGTTGCCGGCCTCCTGCACGACGCAGAGGACCTTCTTGAAGCCCTCGGACTTGAGGCGCTCGCCGACGGCCTGGCCGGCGATGTCCTCGGACTGGCCGACGTGCGTGATGGCGCCGAACGCCTTGGAGAACTCGATGCCCGAGTTGATCGTGACGACCGGGACGCCGGCGGCCACGGCGGCCTCGACGCTGGACTTCAGGCCGTCGGGGTTGGCCATCGAGACGACGATGCCGTCGACCTTGTCGGCGACCGCGCCGTCGATCAGGGCGGACTGCTTCGACGGGTCGGGGTCCGAGCTGTACTCGACGTCGACCCCGTAGTCCTCGCCGGCGCGCTCGGCGCCGGACTTGACCCGGTCCCAGAACGCGTCGCCGGGGGCGCCGTGGGTGATGACCGCGTAGGTGAGGTCGAGGTCGGACGAGTCGGCAGGGCCGTCGCTCTGCCCGGTGCCGCTGCACGCGGCGAGCGCGATGGCGCCGACGGCCGCCAGGGCGGCGAACCTGAGCTTCTTCATGGGGGCGTTCTCCTTCGAGGGGGGCGGGCCGTGGCTGCCGGCGTCGGGGGCGATCTGAGCGCTCCGGCGACGTCCGGGGCTGACGGCTGTCCCGAAGTGTGCGCTCCCTCACAACGCGTTGTCAACACTTTGTCAGGACATCTGGACGCCCAGACACCCGAACCCGTCCGGGGCTATGCTGCGTCGACCCCCGCCCCCAGAAGAGGTCCGACCATGGCGAGCACCGGCACCAAGCCGCCCATCACGTTGAACCGCTCGAGCCCGGTGCCCCTGTACTTCCAGGTGGCCGAGCAGCTCGAGCGGGCGATCCTCGACGGCTCGATCGCCGCGGGCGAGCGTATCGACAACGAGATCAGCCTGGCCTCCGACCTCGGCCTCTCGCGGCCGACGATGCGCCAGGCCATCCAGGTCCTGGTCGACAAGGGCATGCTCGTGCGCAAGCGCGGCGTCGGCACCCAGGTCGTGCACGGCAAGATCAACCGCTCGGTCGAGCTGACGAGCCTGCACGACGACCTCGTCGCGGCCGGCGAGGCGCCGCGCACCGAGGTGCTGGTGCTCGAGCGCCGCCCCGCCGACGAGGAGGTCGCGACGGCGTTGCGCCTCGAGGTCGGCGAGCCGATCTGGTTCGTCGAGCGCCTGCGTCGTATCCGCAGCGGGCCGCTCGCCCTGATGCAGAACCATCTCCCCGCGTCGAGCATCGACCTCGAGGCCGTCGACCTCGCCGAGGTGGGCCTGTACGCCGCCATCCGCGGCGCCGGCATCCACATGCGCGTCGCCCGCCAGAAGATCGGGGCGCGCCGCGCCGACGCGCGCCAGTCGCGCCTGCTCGAGGAGCCCCGCAACGCCCCGCTCCTCACGATGGAGCGCACCGCGTACGACGACGCCGGCCACGCCGTCGAGCTCGGGCGGCACGTCTACCGCGCCGACTCGTACGCCTTCGAGCTCACGCTCGTCGACCGCTGACCCCCGCCCCCACCGGGCCTCTCGCGGCGGATCGGGGCAGGTCGGGACGGGCAACTTTGTCAGGACACATATTTGTCCTGACATACTGTTGACGTTGCCCTGGACGGCTCGTAGTGTTTCGTCCAGGTCACACCCCGATCCCCCACACCCCCGATGCGAGGAAGGTCCGCGATGACGACGTCGAGCCAGGCCCCCGAGGTCCTGACGTACGGACGCGCCGGCGTCGACATCTACCCGCTCCAGGTCGGTGTCGGGCTGGAGGACGTCGAGTCCTTCGGCAAGTTCCTCGGCGGCACCACCGCCAACGTCGCGGTCGCCGCGGCGCGCCTCGGCCGGCGGGTCACCGCGCTGACCGGCGTCGGCGACGACCCGTTCGGTCGCTTCGTGCGCCGCGCGCTGCGCGAGCTCGGCGTCGACGACGGCCAGGTCGTCGTCCACCCCGACCTGCCGACGCCGGTGACGTTCTGCGAGATCTTCCCGCCGGACGACTTCCCGCTGTACTTCTACCGCAAGCCGGCCGCGCCGGACATGCAGATCACCACCGACCAGGTCGACCTCGACCTCGTCCGCGAGGCAGGCCTGCTGTGGGTGACCACGAGCGGCCTCGGCGAGGAGCCGAGCCGCCAGACCCAGCTCGACCTCCTGGCCGCGCGCGACCGTCGCCGACACACCGTGCTCGACCTCGACTACCGCCCCATGTTCTGGGAGTCGCCCGCCGACGCCACCGAGCAGGTGCAGAAGATCCTGTCGCAGGTCACGGTCGCCGTCGGCAACCGCGAGGAGTGCGAGGTCGCCGTCGGCGAGTCCGACCCCGACCGCGCCGCCGACGCGCTGCTCGACGCCGGCGTCGAGCTGGCCATCGTCAAGCAGGGCCCCAAGGGCGTGCTCGCCAAGACCCGCGACGAGCGCGTCGTCTCGCCGCCCATCCCGATCGAGCCGGTCAACGGCCTCGGCGCGGGCGACAGCTTCGGCGGCTCGCTCGTCCACGGCCTGCTCGCAGGCCTGCCGCTCGAGCGGCTGCTCGTCAACGCCAACGCGGCCGGCGCCATCGTCGCCTCGCGGCTCGAGTGCTCCACCGCCATGCCCACGCAGGACGAGATCGACGCGCTCGTCGCCGAGCGCACCCAGGAGGCCTGAGATGTCGCTGTTCTCCAGTGACGGTTTCGTCACGGACCAGGACCAGCTGCGCGACGTCCGCGCCACCGACCCCGGTCGCGTCAAGCGGCTCCTCGCGAGCCGCAGCCGTCGTCCGCTGCTCCCCGCCGACGGCCGCCTGATGATCGTCGCGTGCGACCACCCGGCCCGCGGCGCGCTCGCCGCGTCGGGCCGCCCCGACGCGATGGCCAACCGTCGCGACGTCATCGACCGCCTGCGCACCGCCCTGTCGCGCCCCGGCGTCGACGGCGTGCTGGGCACCGCCGACGTCCTCGAGGACCTCCTGCTCCTCGGCGCGCTGGAGGACAAGGTCGTCTTCTCCTCGATGAACCGCGGCGGCCTGGCCGGCTCGGCGTTCGAGATGGACGACCGGATGACCGGGTACGACACGCGGTCCACCGTCGAGTCCGGCTTCGAGGGCGCCAAGATGCTCACCCGCATCGACCTCGAGGACGCCGGCTCGCTCGCCACGCTCGAGGCGTGCGCGCAGGCCGTCACCGAGCTCAACCGCGCCGAGCTCGTCGCCATGGTCGAGCCGTTCATGTCGCGCCGCGTCGACGGCAAGGTGGTCAACGACCTGTCCGTCGAGGCCGTCGTCAAGTCGATCG
>NZ_JBMGQR010000099.1:0-13474 GCF_049059935.1 Solicola agrisoli
CCATCACCCGCCCCGTCCGCATCACCCGCACGCCCGGGTGACGCTGGTGCGCGCGGCTCACGAGCGTCAGGCGCGGGTCGAACGTCGACGGGTCGTCGAGCGCGCCCAGCAGCTCGGGCAGCTGGACGAGCGCCTCGTCGGCCCCGGGCCCCCACGCCCGCGCCTCCACCTCCTGCGGCCCGAGCTGGGCCAGCCGGACCGTGGCGACGCCCGTCGCGAACCGCGTCGCGCGCCAGATCGACCGGTCGGGCTCCACCCGGAACGCCGGATCGCCCGGCCCGCGTCGCAGCGTGCGCAGGGTGCGGCGCACGTCCACGACGAACGGCGGCCGCCACGTGGTGGTGGCGACCGCCGTCCGGTCGGGCTCTGCCGTGCTCGTGTGGATCCGCTCCGTCAGAAGGAGTCGATGGTGCTGTTGAAGGTGCTGCTCGGACGCATGGCCGCGGCGGCCTTGGCGGCGTCGGGGTAGAAGTACCCGCCGAGGTCGACCGGGCTGCCCTGCACCTCGGCCAGCTCGCCGACGATGGTGTCCTCCTGCGAGGCCAACGACTCGGCCAGCGGGGCGAAGATCCCGGCCAGCTCGGCGTCGTCGGTCTGCTGCGCCAGCTCCTGGGCCCAGTAGAGCGCCAGGTAGAAGTGGCTGCCGCGGTTGTCGAGCTCGCCGACCTTGCGCGAGGGCGACTTGTCGTCCTCCAGCAGACGGCCGGTGGCGGCGTCGAGGGCCTTGCCGAGCACGGCCGCGCGCGGCGTGCCGGTCTTGTCGGCCAGCATCTCCAGGGAGACGGCCAGCGCGAGGAACTCGCCCAGGGAGTCCCACCGCAGGTGGTTCTCCTTGACGAGCTGCTGGACGTGCTTGGGCGCCGAGCCGCCGGCGCCGGTCTCGAACAGGCCGCCGCCGTTCATCAGCGGGACGATCGACAGCATCTTGGCGCTGGTGCCGAGCTCCATGATGGGGAACAGGTCGGTCAGGTAGTCGCGCAGCACGTTGCCGGTCACCGAGATGGTGTCCTCGCCCGCACGGGCGCGGTCGAGCGTGTACGCGGTGGCGTCGGCGACGTCCTTGACCTCGATGGTGAGGCCGTCGGTGTCCTCCTCGGCGAGGTACTCGCGCACCTTGGCGAGCACCTGGGCGTCGTGGGCGCGGGTCTCGTCGAGCCAGAACACGGCCGGGGCGCCGGTGGCGCGGGCCCGCTCGACGGCCAGGCGCACCCAGTCGCGGATCGGGGCGTCCTTGGTCTGGCAGGCGCGCCAGATGTCGCCGGGGGCGACGTCGTGCGAGAGCACCGTGGTGCCCGACGCGTCGACGACGCGGACGGTGCCGGCCGACCCGATCTCGAAGGTCTTGTCGTGGCTGCCGTACTCCTCGGCCTTCTGCGCCATCAGGCCGACGTTGGGCGTGGTGCCCATCGTGGTGGGGTCGAAGGCGCCGTGCTCGCGGCAGTGGTCGACCGCGACCGCGTACAGCGGCGCGTACGACGAGTCGGGGATGACGAACTTGGCGTCCTCGAGTGCGTCGTCGGCGTTCCACATCTGGCCCGACGAGCGGATCGCGGCGGGCATCGAGGCGTCGATGATGACGTCGCTCGGCACGTGCAGGTTGGTGATGCCGCGGCTGGAGTCGACCATCGCGATGCGCGGGCCGCTCTCGTAGCCGGCGGTGATGGCCGACTCGATGGCCTCGCGCTTCTCGGCGGGCAGCTTGTCGAGCGCGTTCAGCACGGACGCGAGGCCGTCGTCGGGGCTCGCGCCGACCGACGCGAGGTCGTCGCCGTACTGGGCGAACACGTCGGAGAAGTAGGCGCGCACCGCGTGGCCGAAGATGATCGGGTCGGAGACCTTCATCATCGTGGCCTTGAGGTGCACCGAGAACAGGACGCCCTTGGCCTTGGCGTCGGCGACCTGCTCGGCCAGGAACGCGTCGAGCGCGGCGCGGCGCATGACCGCGCCGTCGACGACCTCGCCGGCCAGGATCGGCAGCGTGTCCTTGAGCACGGTGACGGTGCCGTCCTCGGCGACGTGCTCGATGCGGAACGTGTCGTCGGCGCCGGCCGTCACCGACGTCTCGGAGTGGCGGAAGTCGCCGTCGGACATGGTGGCCACGTGCGACTTCGAGTCGCCCGACCACGCGCCCATCGAGTGCGGGTGCTTCTGCGCGAAGCCCTTGACCGACGCGGGCGCACGACGGTCGGAGTTGCCCTCGCGCAGGACGGGGTTGACCGCGCTGCCCTTGACGGCGTCGTAGGCCGCGCGGGCCTTCTTCTCCTCGTCGGACTGCGGGTCCTCGGGGTAGTCGGGGACGTCGTAGCCGGCCGCCTGCAGCTCGCCGATCGCGGCCTTCAGCTGCGGGATCGAGGCGCTGATGTTGGGCAGCTTGATGATGTTGGCCTCGGGCGTCTTGGCGAGGTCGCCCAGCTCGGCCAGCGAGTCGGGGACACGCTGCGCGTCGGTGAGGCGGTCGGGGAACTGCGCGAGGATGCGGGCCGCCAGCGAGATGTCGCGCGTCTCGACCTCGACCCCGGCCTGGCCGGCGAAGGCCTGGACCACGGGGAGGAACGAGTAGGTGGCCAGTGCGGGGGCCTCGTCGGTCAACGTGTAGATGATCTTCATCGCTGGCAAAGCCTGCCTGTCGCTCGTCCGTCGGTGGGCGGGACGGCGGGGCCGTCCACGCCCCACACGCTATCGCCCCGCGCCGACGAGGGCCCGCGCGCGTCGCACGTCACTCGCCGTGCGGGAATGCCCCGCGCCGGAGATCGTTGAACGATCACGTAAGCCACCCGACGGCGCCGTCGTGCGTCGACCTTGAGGAGATCCCCGTGCCCGACCTGTTCGACCCCGTGACCATCGGCAGCTGGAACCTCCCGCAGCGCTTCGTCATGGCCCCGCTCACGCGCAACCGCGCCGGCGAGGGCATGGTCCCCACCGACCTCGCCGTGACGTACTACTCCCAGCGCGCGTCGGCCGGCCTCATCGTCACCGAGGGCACGCAGCCGAGCGCCGTGGGCCAGGGCTACCTGAACACGCCGGGCATCCACACCCCCGAGCAGGTCGCCGGCTGGCGCAAGGTCGCCGACGCCGTGCACGAGCGCGGCGGCAGGATCGTCGTCCAGCTGATGCACGTCGGCCGCATCTCGCACCCGGACAACAAGAACGGCCTGGAGGCCGTCGCCCCGAGCGCCATCGCCGCGCCGGGCGAGATGGTCACCGCCGAGGGCCGCTTCCCGCACCCCACGCCCCGCGCGCTGGAGACCGACGAGATCCCCGGCATCGTCGAGGACTTCGTCCACGCGTCGCGCTCGGCGATCGAGGCCGGCCTCGACGGCGTCGAGATCCACGCCGCCAACGGCTACCTGCTCCACCAGTTCCTCGCGCCGTCGTCCAACACGCGCACCGACGCCTACGGCGGCAGCCCCGAGAACCAGGCCCGCCTGACCATCGAGGTCACCAAGGCCGTCGTCGACGCCATCGGCGCCGACAAGGTCGGCATCCGCGTCTCGCCCGGCCACGACATCCAGGGCGTCATCGAGGACGACCCGTCGGACCGCGAGGCCACCTACCGCGCGCTGTTCGAGGGCATCAAGGACCTCGGTCTGGCCTACGTCAGCGTCCTGTCCGCCGGTGACGCCGACGCGCCCATCGTGAAGGAGATCCGTCAGCTCGTCGACGGCGCGCTGATCCTCAACACCGGCTTCGGCGACGTCACGGGTCGCGAGTCGGTCCAGTCGATCCTCGACGCCGGCCAGGCCGACGCCGTGGCCGTGGGCCGCGAGTTCATCGCCAACCCCGACCTGCCCAAGCGCTGGAGCATCGGCGCCGAGCTCAACGAGCCCGACTCCGACACGTTCTACGGTGGCGGGGCCGAGGGCTACACCGACTACCCGGCGCTGTCGGCCTGACGGTCGGCACCGTCCATCCGCACCACCGCACCTGAGGAGGAGCACATGGCTCGCATCGCCATCGTCGGAGGACACGGCAAGATCGCCCAGCAGCTCATCGGCCAGCTGGCCGGCGCCGGTCACACCCCCGTCGCGCTGATCCGCAAGCCCGAGCAGGTCGCCGACCTGGAGCAGCTCGGGGCCGAGACCGCCATCGTCGACATCGAGAACGACGACGCCGCCACGTTCGCGCAGGCCTTCGCCGGCGCCGACGCGGTGGTCTTCACCGCCGGCGGTGGCGCCGACGGCGACATCGCCCGCAAGAAGTCCGTCGACCTCGGCGGCTCGGTCAAGTCGGTCGACGGCGCCAAGCAGGCCGGCGTCAGCCGCTTCGTCCAGGTCTCGGCGATCTCGGTCGACGAGCCCGTCGCCGACGACGCCGGCGACGTCTGGAAGGCCTACGTCGACGCCAAGCGCGACGCCGACACCCAGCTGCGCGACTCCGGCCTGGACTGGACCATCGTCCGGCCCGGTGGCCTCACCGACGACCCGGCCACCGGCCAGGTCGCCCTGGCCGAGAAGGTCGAGCGGGGCGACGTGCCGCGCGCCGACGTGGCCGCGTTCATCGTCGCCGCCCTCGACGACCCGCGCACCGTCGGCAAGCAGTGGGAGCTCGTGTCCGGTGACGTGGCTCTGGCTGAGGCCATCTCGGCCGCTGTCTGATCGACGGCTGAGGACGTCGGGGGTGCTGCCTTGACGTCCCAGCGTCGTCGATCCGTCAGTTCGGCGTACGCCCGTCCGTAGCGCTCCGCTCACGGACGGGCGAGCCGAACGGCCGGATCGACTCCGCAGGTTGCTGGTCTACTTGGGCCCCATCCGCAGGGCGCCGTCCATGCGGATGGTCTCGCCGTTGAGGTAGTCGTGCTCGACCACCATCGTGACCAGGCGCGCGTACTCCTGCGGGAGGGCGAAGCGGTGGGGGAACGGGACGCCCTGCTCGAGCGACTCACGGAACTCGCCGTCGACGGTGGCCATCATCGGGGTGTCGACGATGCCCGGCGCGATGGTGCAGACCCGGATGCCGTGCGACGCGAGGTCGCGCGCGGCCGGGAGCGTGAGGCCCACGACGCCGCCCTTGGACGCCGCGTAGGCCGCCTGGCCGATCTGGCCGTCGTACGCGGCGATCGAGGCGGTGTTGACGATAACGCCGCGCTGGCCCTGGTCGTCCACGGGCTCGGTCTGCGCCATGGCCTCGGCGGCCAGCGTCATCACCGTGAACGTGCCGACCAGGTTCACCTGGACGACCTTGGCGAACTGCGCCAGGTCGTGCGGGCCCTTGCGACCAAGGATGCGCTGCGACGGGCCGATGCCCGCGCAGCTGACCACGGTGCGCAATGGCAGGCCCGAGCCCACCACCTGCGCCACGGCGGCCCGCACCTGGTCGCCGTCGGTGACGTCGGCGGCGAGGTAGGACACCCCGTCGACGGGCGTCCCGTCGTTGATCGCCGAGGCGAGGTCGAGGGCGAACACACGGGCGCCGGTGGCCACCAGTGCCTGGGCGGTCGCGGCCCCGAGCCCCGACGCACCCCCGGTCACCAGAGCGGCGGTCTCGGTCGTCAGCATCGGAAAAGATCCTCCTGCAGTCGGCCCCGGGTCGTCCCGCCCGAGGTCCGTCCACCCTAGGGGGAGCGACCAGCGGTGCCGAGCCAGCCTCGTGCGTCCGCGGCCCCCGACGGGTGGTTACCGTGGGCCGGACCCGACCCCGGAGGACCGATGACGCTCCACCCCGACGCCCGGACGTTCCTCGACCTGGTGGCCGGAGCGCCGCCGCTCGACACCCAGGGCGTGGCGCAGAACAGGCAGGACCTCGAGGCGGCCAAGGCGCTGACCGGCGAGCCCGCGACGCTGCACGAGGTCGTCGACACGGTCGTCGACGGCGTGCCCGTCCGCGTGCACCGACCGTCCGGGGACGACGGGCTGCCGGTGGTCGCCTACTTCCACGGGGGCGGCTGGGTGATGGGCGACCTCGACCTGTGCGACACCACGTGCCGGGCCCTGGCCGCGGGGTCGGGGGCCGTGGTCGTGGCGGTCGACTACCGCCTCGCCCCCGAGCACCGGTTCCCGGCCGCCCACGACGACGCGCTCGCGGTCGTGACGGCCCTCCTGGACGACGGCGCCGGCCTCGGCACCGACCCGGCCCGCGTGGCGGTCGCGGGCGACAGCGCCGGCGGCAACCTCGCGGCCACCGTCGCGCTCGCGCTGCGCGGGCGACCCGGTTTGCGGCACCAGGCGCTGGTCTACCCCGTGACGCAGGTCGACGTCGGATCGACCGCCAGCTACGCGGAGTTCGCCGACGGCCACTTCCTGACCGCACGTGACATGCAGTACTTCGTGGACCAGTACGCGCCCGGCGCGGACCCGACCGACACCCGCCTGGCGCCGTTGCGGGCCACCGACCTGGCCGGCCTTCCGTCGGCCACCGTCGTGGTCGCCGAGTGCGACCCGCTGCGCGACGACGGCGAGCAGTACGCCGCCCGCCTCGCCGACGCCGGCGTCGAGGTCGAGCTGCGACGGTTCGACGGGCAGGTCCACCCCTTCGTCTACCTGGGAGGGATCGTCGCGGACGCCCACCTCGCGCGCGCCTTCCTCGCCGAGCGGCTGGCTCGCGCGCTCGGGTGAGTCGGGCGGTCCGACCGGCACGGGTGTAGACACGTCCTCATGCCTGATGACGCCCTGGTGCTCGGACCCCTCCTGCGCCACACCGACGAGACGTCGGCCGTGGTCTGGGCCCAGGTCGCGTCCGCGGCCACCGTGACGGTGGTCTGCGACGGCCGCCGTCACGACGCCCGGACCTTCTCGGCGCACGGCCACCACTACGCGGTCGTGGACGTCGAGGGCCTCGAGCGAGGTTCGTCGCAGCCGTACGAGCTGGAGGTGGACGGCGTCGTCGTCTGGCCGCCGACGGACGCGACCGTCGACGGCCACCCCTACCCCTCGCCCCGCATCCGCACGCTCGACCACGGTCGGCCGCTGCAGTTCCTCTACGGGTCGTGCCGCACCAGCGTGCCGCACGACGCCGAGCACCACCGCACCCACGGCGTCGACACCCTCCGGGCGTACGCGCTCCGGCTGGCCGACGGCGTCGACAACGAGTGGGTGCCCGACTTCGCGCTGTTCCTGGGCGACCAGGTCTACGCCGACGAGACCTCCGAGGCGATGCAGGACTTCATCGCGTCGCGTCGCAGCCTCGACGAGGAGCCGGGCACCGAGCTCAAGGACTTCGAGGAGTACGCCCACCTGTACCTGCTGGCCTGGAGCGACCCGGCCAACCGGTGGCTGCTCTCGACGCTGTCGAGCCTGATGATCTTCGACGACCACGACGTCCGCGACGACTGGAACACCTCGCGCTCGTGGCGCGAGGAGATGGAGGCCACCCAGTGGTGGCACGGCCGCATCGTCGCGGCGCTGGCGTCGTACTGGGTCTACCAGCACGTCGGCAACCTCTCGCCCGCCGCGCGCGCCGAGGACGAGATCTGGCGCTGCATCGAGGGGAAGTGGGCTCGCGGCGAGGACGACGTCACCGACGTGCTCGACGCGTTCGCCGACCGCGTCGACCAGCACCCCGAGACCTACCAGTGGAGCTACGTCCGCGACCTCGGTCGCAGCCGGCTGATCGTCGTCGACACCCGCGCCGCCCGCGACCTGACGCCCGGTGCCCGCCGCATCCTCGACGACGGCGAGGCGCGCTGGCTGCTCGACCAGGCCACCGGCGACGTCGACCACGTCTTCGTCGGCACCTCGCTGCCGTTCCTGATGTCGCAGGCCGTGCACGAGTTCGAGGCCTGGAACGAGGCCATCGCCGAAGGTGCCTGGGGCAAGCGGATCCTGCCGCTGGGCGAGAAGGTGCGCCAGACCATCGACCTCGAGCACTGGGCGGCGTTCCAGCACTCGTTCCGGGTGGTCGCCGAGCACGCCCGCAAGGTCGCCTCCGGCGAGCTCGGTGCCGCGCCCGCCACGATCTGCTTCCTGTCGGGCGACGTGCACCACTCCTACCTCTCCGAGGTGGACGGACGGGTGGGCTCGCGCGGCACGCGTCTGCTCCAGGCCGTGTGCTCGCCCATCCGCAACCCGCTGCCCCGCGCGATGCGCACCGCGCAGACGTTCGCGAACATGCGGATCGGGTCGAGGCTCGGACGGGCCCTGTCGCGCAGCGCCCGCGTGCCCGACCCCCCGTTCACCTGGTCGACCACGGCCGGCCCTTGGTTCGAGAACCAGCTCGCCAGCGTCCGGGTGCGGGGACGCGACCTCGACCTGCGGTGGGAGGGTGCACCCACGCCCGAGGGTGACGCCACGCCGACCCTGTCGGTGACCCACGACTTCACCGTCGAGGAGCGCGGCACCCGCTGAGCCCCGTGTCCACCTCGTCAGTCTCGCCGAGGTCGGTACCTCGTGCTCGTCCTCGGTCTGCGATAGGGGTCGAGCCGGCCGGGTGGGACGAACGCCGGTCGTCTGTCGTCAGTGTCGAAGGTGATGGTCCATCCGTCGTCGTGCACGGTCCTGTGGTGGAACGGGCAGAGCAGGACGCCGTCGTCCAGATCCGTGCTGCCGCCGTGTGACCAGGGCTCTTTCGCGTGGTGGGCCTCGGCCCAGGAGGGTGGTCGGTCGCAGTCGGGGAACGCGCAGCCGCCGTCGCGGTGGGCCAGGGCGATCCGTTGGGCACGGTTGAACAACCGCTGGGTGCGTCCGAGGTCGAGCGGGAGCGACGCACCGCCGAGGACCTGGGGGATGATCCCGGCGCGGCAGGCGGCCCGGCGGATCTCCCCGGCGGACATGCGCTGTCCGGTCGAGGTGGTGCCGACTCCGGTGCCGGTGATCAGCGTGTCGAGGTCGATGTTGACCGTCACGACGAGGCCGGAGCCGCCTGCGTCGGGAAGCCCGTCGGTGGGCAGGTGCTCGACCAGCGCGACGAACGCCCGACCCTGGCGCTGGGAGTAGCTCAAGTCCTCTTGAGCTTGGCCGTCGTCGAGGTGACGCCTGCGGGGTGCGGTGAACCGGTCCAGGGCGTGCTTGAGGAACCCGGCCTGGGCCTCGGGGAGGCGGAAGCGCCCGGTCCAGGTGCCGTCGGCCTGGTCCTGCATCCAGAGCTCCGACCGGGCGTAGGCGTCCTTTTCGCGGTCGCGGACGATCTCTCCCTCGTCGGCGTCGACCTCAGTGGCGGGCTTGAAGACGTCGGTGATCCGGTCGGCCCGGTGCTGCAGGTCGCGCATCGTCAGGGTCGCGGCGTCCTCGATGAGGGCCTGCTCGCACTTCTGGCGGGTGGCCGCGGGCACGTCGTCGGGGAGCCGGGTGACGGTGCGGGCGATCAGACGGGCCTGCTCCTTGGTCACCTGACCCTTGGCGAGGGCGTTCTCGGTGGTGCCGGCCTTCTCGAGGTCCTCGCCCAGGTGGACGTCGCGGGCAGCAGCGCTCCGGTCGCCACCGAACTGGCTCGCGAGCAGCGCCCCGGTGGACGTGGCGCCGGCCTTCGTCGCCGCGCCCGAGTGGTGGACGGCCCGAGTTGCCGCGGTGGCGTGCGCCGACACCTGCGCGCCGACCCGGTTCCACCGTGCCACGAGCTGCGTCGCGTCGTCCGCGGACAGGCCCGCGTAGACCGACAGATCACCGTCGGCCAGGGCGCTCTCGACCGCCGCGAGCGCCGCGAACGCGGGGTGCTCGGCGAGCGGGAGAGCGGCGACCGGCATGGGCCCATTTTACGACAGTCGAACACGTGTTCGCAACGCTGTGGACGTGGAGCGGGCTCAAACGGCTTCTCGCGGAGCCGCCCAGGCCTCCCTGTGGACGACGGTTCTAGTCGGCCCGCCCGACCACCCGTGCCATGGTGTCGCGATGACCGACGTCCCGATCGGTGCCGTGGCGTACGCGGGCCTCGCCGTCTGGACGATCTGGAACGCCCGGCGCCGACTCGCCCAGGCGCGTGACGGGGCGTTCGACGAGATGGACCCGCTCGAGCTGGAGGGCATCCGGCAGACCTTCACGGGCGCCTGGCCCCGGTGGGTCCAGGCCGTCGTCGTCGGCTACCCGGTGGTCCTCGGGCTGGTCCTGTGGTCGAGCACCCCGTACTCGGCGCTGTACGTCGTCCTCGCCGGGTCGACCGGCGGGTGGGTCGTCGCGGTCGCCAGCCCAGCCGCGCTGCTCGCGATCGGAGCAGCGGGCTGGGCGTGGGTCTGGGTCTGCGGCGACGAGGCCGAGCCCGAACCCTGAACGACCCTCAGACCTCCGTCGCGAGCAGGTCCTTGAGGTTGGCGTCGAGCATGTCGAGGTAGGTCTGCTCGAACCCGAAGAGCCCGAAATGACCGGCGATGCTGGGCAGGACGCGCAGCTCGCTGTCGGGTACGAGCGCCTGCTCGGCGGCGCAGTCGCGGGGCGGGAAGAACATGTCCTCGTCGATGGGCATGACGAAGGTCTTGGCCGTGATGCGTCCGAGCGCCGCCGCCAGGTCGCCACCGGTGTGCCCGGCGACGTCGCCGTGCTGCCACTTCCAGCCCATGGTCAGCAGCGCGTTGGGGTCCATCGCGCCGAAGGTGCCCTCCATGAAGACGGTCTGGAACTGCTCGAGCGAGGTGAAGGTGACGTCGGGCAGCTCGATGCCGCGCCAGAACTCGGTCTTCCAGAACTCCGTCGACAGCCCGAGCAGCGACCAGATGCCGGCATGGCGGCGCAGACCGCCGGCGACGTCGGTGTGCGACGCGTACTCGCCACCGGCCCAACCGGGGTCGGACGTCAGCGTGTCCATCAGTGCCTGGGTGAACAGCACGTCGTGCGGGGTGATCTGCGCGGTGCCGGCGATGGGGGCAGCGCGCTTGACCTTGTCGGGGAAGCGGACGGCCCACTCGTAGGTCTGCTGCGCGCCCATCGAGCCGCCGATGACGAGCGCGAGCTCCTCGATGCCCCAGACCTCGCGCAGCAGCTGCTCCTGCGCGCGGACGTCGTCACCGATCGTGACCCGCGGGAACGCGGACATCGCGATCGCGCCGTCGGTGTTGTGCGGCGACGTCGACAGCCCGTTGCCGATCTGGTTGACCACCACGATGAAGTAGCGCGACGGGTCGAGCGCCCGTCCCTCGCCGATGTAGGTCAGGGCCCACGTGGCGTGGGTGCCCGAGAACCAGGTGGGGATGCAGATCGCGTTGTCGCGCGCCTCGTTCAGCTCGCCGAACGTCGCGACCGCGAGCTGCAGGTCGGGGATCGTCCCGCCCTCCTCGAGCGCGAACTCGCCCAGACCGTGCAGCTCGTAGGGGCCCTGGGTCTCGGGCGTGTAGAAGTCGTTCTGGATCATCGGCGCTCCTGGGTGAGGTGGTGGCCCACATCACACCACCACCCAGCGCTTCCCGCGAGCAGGCGCCTGGGTGCCGGACACTGGGCGGGTGCTCGACGACGACGCCTACCTCGCCGCCCTGATGCGGGGCATCGCCAATCGCCGCGACCAGCTCGTCAGGAACCAGAACGACGGGTACGACCGCGACTACTGGGTCGCCGGGTTGCGCGTGGTGGCGTCGCCCGACGGCTGGGACGACGTCGAGATCACCGTCGGCATGCGGGTGCCGTGGCGCTACCGCCGTCGCGTCGACCCGACGACCACCGCCCGGACGCTCTTCGACCGGCAGTGGCGTCTCGACAATGGGTTGGACGACCCCGCGTCGATGGTCGACGCCGTGGTGACGACCGCCTACTTCGCCGGCGTCCGGGCCTACCAGCGGGCGCGCGGCGAGGTCGCCGACGAGGCCCTCGTGCAGCAGGTGCGTGACGAGCTGCCCGACGCCCGGACGCTGTGGGACCAGCTCGTCGAGACGACCCGCGGTCGCGTGACGGGTGTGGACCGCTTCGAGGTCACCGAGACCGACGACGAGGTCTTCACCGTGGTGGTCACGCCCGAGCAGTGGCGCGAGTGCGTGGTCGACGGTGAGGTGGCGGCCCGGACGGACAGCGGCCGTGACGACGCGCTCGAGCCGGGGGACGGGTTCGCCGAGGCGGCGTTCGAGATCGAGGAGACCATCGGCTCGGCGATGGGCCCCGACCGGTACGTCGTGCTCTTCCGTGGGCGCTTCCACCTCTCGGCCCGAGAGGCGCTGCCCCCGCTGGGCTCGCCGTTCGACGACTTCTGACTCAGCGCTCGTCGGCGGGGTCGACGTCGTGCGGGTCGCCGACGGTGACGTCACCGAAGTGCATGTGCAGCGGCATGACGTCGACGTCGACGTGTGCGAGGCCGAGGGTGGCGAGCACCGAGTCGGCGACGCGGCGAGCCTCGTCGGCAAGGGCGAGCAGGTCGTGGCCGTAGCGGCCGAACAGCTCGACCGTCAGGGACGTCAGGACGTGCCCGGTGGTGGCGCTGATGGCGATCCGCCCCACGGCCGCGCCGTCCAGCTCGGCGTCGATCGCCTCCTGGAGCTTGGCGACGACCACCTGCTCGGCCACCCAGAACGCCCCGGCGGCGGTCGCCGCGCGCAGGGGCAGGGAGCGACGCGTCGCCGAGAGGGCGTGCTCGAGCACGTCGTCGGCGATGTGCACCCACTGCTGGGCCGAACGCCTGCGGAGCTCTCCTGCGAGGTCCGCGGAGTCGTGGTCGTCGGTGCTCATCGCCACTCCTCCATCCTCGTCGCGACGGTCTTGCGGGCCCGGTGCAGCTGGCCACGCACGACGGTCGGCGTCGTGTCGAGCACGCGCGCGATGTCCTCGTAGCCCAGGTCCTCGAGCTCGCGGAGCAACCACGCCGCCCTCTGGCGCCACGGTAGCTCCGACAGCACGCGGTTCAGCACGTCCCAGAGCGCCAGCCCGGCGAACTCGGCCTCGGTGGACGCTCCGGGCGGGCTGTGCGCGTCGATCCGCGCGTCCTCCATCGGCAGCGGACGACGGTGGCGCCGGTGGTCCAGCGCCGTCCGGCCGACGACGGTGAACAGCCACGTCCGCAGCTGTGCCTCGCCCCGCCAGGTGTGCAGGTGCTGCCAGACCTTCACCCACGACTCCTGCGTGACGTCGTGGGCGTCCTGCTCGTCGCCGTCGAGCATGTGCAGGGCGTAGCGGTAGGTCGACTCGGAGTACCGCTCGAAGATCTGGGTGAACGCCTCACGGTTGCCCATCACCGCCCGACGGACGAGCGCACGGTCCGTCGGCTTCTGGTCGGGCTGGGCGGGCACGGGCGCTCCCCCTCACGGCGTCATCGCCGCACGATGGTTCGCGCGGTCACGCCAGGGGTCTGAGGCGGCTGGAGATGACCCCAGCGGACCACGGCCGAGACCGTTCGGCAGAACGGTGGCCGGGAACGACCCGTGCCTGTGACACAGGTCACATGCGCACCGTCGTGACGATCGTCGCCGCGTCACGTCGAACAGACAACACCCCACACCCCCCGGTGTCGCTCGTCCTCGGAGACGACCGCCGCCGTGGACCGCTCCTGTCGGTCCTCCTCTCTCGTCCCACGTCCGGCGAACCCAGCCGGACGTGGGTGGCCTGCGCGATCTCGCGCGCATCCCCCATCGAAGGCAACCCATGAAATCAGCACTCACCAGCGGTCTGACGTCGATCGCCCAGTTCCTGCCCAAGCTCCT
>NZ_JBMGQR010000100.1:0-12544 GCF_049059935.1 Solicola agrisoli
AGGCCTTGAGGAAGCCGTGGAACGTGATGGTGCGGCCGCTGGCGGTGAACTCGCAGTCCTCGCCGCCGCTCGCGGTGGCACCGAGCCGGACGGTGACGGTGTTGCCGCGCGCGTCGGGCATCTGCGAGGCGACGGTGCGCATCCAGATCAGCTCGTACAGGCGGAACTCGTCGCCGTTGAGGCCCGTCTGCGCCGGGGTCGCGAAGGTCTCGCCGGCGGGGCGGATCGCCTCGTGCGCCTCCTGCGCGTTCTTGACCTTGCTGGCGTAGACGCGCGGCGAGGCGGGGAGGTACTCCGACCCGTAGAGCTCGCGCACCTGGGTGCGGGCCGCGTCGACCGCGGTCTGGCTCAGCGTGGTGGAGTCGGTGCGCATGTAGGTGATGTGGCCGTTCTCGTACAGCCGCTGCGCGATCTGCATCGTGCGCTGCGAGCCGTAGCCCAGCTTGCGCGAGGCCTCCTGCTGCAGCGTCGTGGTGCGGAACGGCGCGTACGGCTTGCGCGTGTACGGCTTGGACTCCACCGAGCGGACCTGGAACGACTGGTCGCGCAGCCCGGCGGCCAGCGCCCCGGCGCGCTCGGCGTCGAGGTGGACCACCTCGCCCTTGGCCTGCTTGATCGAGCCGGTCGAGTCGAAGTCGCGACCCTGGGCGACGCGGGCGCCGTCGACGCTGAGCAGGCGGGCCGGGAACTGCGGCGGCTGCTTGGCCTGCCCGGCGTCGAAGACGGCCTCGAGGTCCCAGTACGCGGCGGTGCGGAACGCGATGCGGTCGCGCTCCTTGTCGACGACCAGGCGGGTGGCGACGGACTGGACGCGTCCGGCCGACAGCCCGCTCATCACCTTCTTCCACAGCACGGGGCTGACCTCGTAGCCGTAGAGGCGGTCGAGGATGCGGCGCGTCTCCTGGGCGTCGACGAGGTGCTCGTCGAGCTCGCGGGTGTTCTCCACCGCGTGCAGGATCGCGGCCGGGGTGATCTCGTGGAACACCATCCGCTTGACGGGCACCTTGGGCTTGAGCTCGTCGAGGAGGTGCCACGCGATGGCCTCGCCCTCGCGGTCCTCGTCGGTGGCCAGCAGGAGCTCGTCGGCGTCCTTGAGCAGCTTCTTCAGCTTCGAGATGTGCTGCTTCTTGTCGGCGGGCACCACGTAGACGGGCTCGAAGTCGTTGTCGATGTCGACGCCGAGCCGCGCCCAGGGCTCGCCCTTGTACTTGGCGGGCACCTCGGCGGCGTTGTGCGGGAGGTCGCGGATGTGGCCGATCGACGACTCGACGACGTAGCCCGAACCGAGGTACCCCGCGATCTTGCGGGCCTTGGCGGGCGACTCGACGATGACGAGTGCGGTCACAGCAGTACTCCTGGGTCGTGCGGGGGTGGCGCGGGGTGCGGGCTCAGATCGCCTGGTGAAGGTGTGCCACTACCCCATCCGGCGGACCGCCAAGGCGATCCGCGGTCACCGTAACGCGTGCCGTCAAGCGACGCAGTGGTGCCGGCCGCGCTCGGCGCGCCGGGCAGGACCGCTCTACCGCCCGGCGCCCCAGTCGCCGGCCACGTCGACGGTGCCCCGCTCGCTGCGGGGCGCCCAGGTGGCGCGGACGCCGATGCCCAGCTCGCCGAGGCGGGTCTTCTGGAAGGGGGACGACACGTCGTCGGTGCGGGCCGTGCTCGACGCGGCGTCGAACTCCGCGGCCACCTCGGCCGGCAGACCGAGCTCGTCCAGGAGGTCGCCGAGCAGGGCCACCGTCGCCTCGCGGCCCATCCCGGCGGTGGTCACGCCGAACGACCAGCGCTCGGGCCGGTCGGGCCCGAAGGCCTTGAAGTCGACCAGCGTGGCGTCCGGGACGGTGAGGGTCCGGTCCTGCGGCAGGAGCAGGCTGACGTCCCGGGGCTCGCGGGTCTGGTAGACCGCGGCGCTCTTGCCGTCGGCGCGACCGAAGGCCTCGGCCGAGGGCACGACCCGCAGGTCCCACGTCTCGGTGCCGCCGTCGACGCTGCGGGCGCTCGCCGACGGCGCGTCCGAGGCGCGGTCGTCGTCGCCCACGCTCACCACGCCGCACCCCGCGACCGCGAGCACGAGCGCGGGCACCAGAACCCACCTGCGCAGCCCCATGCGGCACCTCCTTGTTCGCGAACGCTACCGGTGGTCACCACGCGCGCAGCTCCACGTCGACGTCGGTCAGCGTGCCGAGGATGTCGTCCCACTGCTCGGAGAGCCGCTGGTCGTCGATCCGGTCGCGGACGTCCGTGGTGAGGATGTCCTCGACCTGGTCGGGGTGGTTCTCGACGAGGTCGAGGTAGGCCGGGAGGGTGTCGTTCTCGATCAGGTCCCAGCGGGTGTCGAAGTCGGCGATGTTGCCGGTGGGGATGTTGGTGTGGACGGTGCCGCCCTGCACGCCCGGCAGCGGGCTGGTGTCGATGTCGACGTCGGCGCCGTGGAGCTCGCCGAGGGACTCCGCCCCGGGGATGGACGGCGTCCCGATCAGGCCCAGGCCGTAGGTGAACAGCTCGCCGGTGGGGTCGTGGTCGCGCATCGCGTCGTAGTCGTCGGCGATCGTGTAGCGCTGCTCGCGGTACAGCAGGGCCTCGTTGCCGGCGTTGATCAGCTCGGTGTCGCCCGTGCGGCGGCCCTCGTCGATGTCGCGCCAGGCCTGCATCGCCTCGTCGCCGTTGGCGGTGCCCTCGTCGAGCAGCCCCGCGGCCTGCAGCTCCTCGATCGAGCCCAGCCCGCCCTCGAGGTAGGCCTCGTGCATCATCGAGGCGTCGTAGAAGATGTCCTTCTGCATCGTCAGGAACGTCTCCTGGTAGAACGCCAGCTCCTCGTCGCTCATCTGGGCCAGCTCGTCCAGGCCGTAGGGCAGGACGTCGCCGGGCGACATCGGGAACGGCATGTCGGGGAACGCCCCGTCGACACCCTGGGCGAGGTCGCGGATCATGTCGATGTCCTCGAACCCGCCCGCGAAGGACGGCCCGATCATCGAGGCCATGCCGGCCCACCGCATGTAGGGGTTCTGCAGGTACAGCTGGGCGTAGTACTCGTAGGACGCCTCGTAGTGGTCCGACACCGCCGCGGCGCCGTTGGTCACGTCCCAGGTGGTGAGGTCGATGCCGGCGTCCTCGGCGGCCTTGCTGACGTAGTACTGACGCAGCAGCTCGGCGAACACCGTGGGCTCCAGGCCCATGCGACGCAGCACGTCCAGCTGCTCACCCATCTCGCTCGACGGCGTGCCGAGCGGCGGCGGGGCGGCGAACTCGTCGAGCCTGCCCTCGCGCTCGAGCCGCTCGCGCAGCTGCTGGAGCTCTGCGTCGGTGAGCTCGATGCCCGGGTAGTCGACCAGGACGAACCCGGGGAGGGCGCCGTCGAGGTAGAGCGTGCGGATGGTGGCGTCCGTGGGGCCCGCGCCGAGGAGCCGGGCGACGTCGTCGCCGCTGCGGTCGACCTCGTCGACGGCCTGGGTGTGCAGCCGGTCGAGCTCGCGGACCAGCTCGGCCCGCGCCGCGCTGACGGCGTGCTGGTGGCCCTCCTCGATGCCCCGTCGCTCGGCGGCGTCCGCCCCGGGGGGCACCTCGGGGTCGGCCACGCCGAAGCCCTGGCTCTGGGCGACGAACCAGCGCCAGTTCAGCCCGCTGACCGTGGACTCGAAGGTGCGCACGGCCCCGGCCCACGAGGTCAGGCAGCCGCTCGCGACGAGCCCGGCGCCACCGAGGTCGCGGGCCGTGGCCACGGCGGGCGTGCCGACGTCGGCGACGGGCTGCTCGATCGATCCCTGCGCCTGCGTGGCGGCGCCCTGCGCACGGGCGACGACGTCGTCCGCGACGCCCGTGAAGGTGGTGCGGGTGCCCAGGAGGTCGGCCGACAGCTCCTCGAGCGTGCCGACGTCGGCGTCGTGCATCGGGTACGGGGGCATGCCCTCACCTCGTCTCCTGGTCGCTCCGGTTCACCCGAGGGTAGGTGCCGAGGGGGTCAGGACAGGTAGCCCTCGTCGACCAGCTCGCGGACCACCGGCACGTACGTGGAGCGCAGCGTGGGGGCGTCGGCGTCGGTGAGGGTGGCGAGCGCGTCGAGCACCTGCCCGACGGTGAGGTCGCCGTCGAGCGCGCCGACCAGGGCGGCCTCGACCGTGTCGACCTGACGGGCGCGGCGCACGCCGTCGGGCAGGCGGAGCACGATCGTCGACGGGTCCTCGGCGCCCGGCTCGCCCACGCTCTCCTGCGCCAGGCCGGGCGCGCGGACGAGGTGCGCGGCGAGCACCTCGTCGTCGGTGCTGCCCGCCATCAGGTCCGTGCGCTCGCCCCACGCGTGCACGTGCCCGCCGAGCGGCGGCACGACCTCGTACGGCCACTGCTCGACCCGCACCTGCGGGCGGTCGCGTCCCGCCGCGCGCAGGCTCAGCCAGCCGAAGCCGACGGCCTCGATGCGCTCGGCCTCGAACCACGACAGCCACGCGTCGTAGCGCGCCGTCCAGGCGGGAGTGCCGCGCAGACCGGCGTCGGCCAGCCACATCTCGACGTACGTCGCGGGGTCGACGGCCTCGCGCTCGAGCACCCACGCGTCGCAGCCGCCCGGGGCGAGCCAGCCCTCGATCCGCTCCTGCCAGGGCTCATCCTCGCGGTGCACCCAGTTGGCGAGCACCTGGCACCAGCCGCCGGGGTTGAGGTGCTCGGGCGCGCCGGTGACGATGCGGCGCACCACCTCGTCCCCGGGCAGTCCGGAGTCGCGGTAGACCAGCTTCTGGTCGGTGGCCGGCGAGATGACGAACGGCGGGTTGGTGACGAGCAGGTCGAACCGCTCCCCCGCCACCGGCGCGAGCAGGTCGCCCTCGCGGACGTCGTGCGCCAGGCCGTTCAGCTCCGCGGTGAGCCGCGCCATCGTGACGGCGCGCGGGTTGAGGTCGGTGCCGACCACGCGGTCGACGTGGGACGACAGGTGCAGCGACTGCACGCCGCACCCGGTGCCGAGGTCGAGCGCGGACGCGACGGGCTCGCGCACCGTCAGCTGGGCCAGGGACGACGACGCCTCGGAGATGCCGAGCACCCAGTCCGGCGCGACGCGACGCTCGTCGCCGTCGAGGCCCGGCGTCAGGTCCGAGACCACCCACCAGTCGTGGTCCTCGTCGCCGTACGGGCGGACGTCGACCCGCGCGCGCACCTCGTCCCCGGACCGCTCGACCATCCCGGCGGACGCGAGGGCGTCGACCTGGCCGCCGAGCGCGGCGGCGGCGGCGGACGCGTCCACCGGCCGCTGCAGGGAGAACAGCCGGGTGAGGGTCGCGAGGGGCGACCCGTCGCCGGTGCGACGCGCGGCGGGCGTCGTCTCGTTGCGCTGCAGGGCACGGTGCGCGTCCGGACCCAGCAGGGCCCCCACGGCGTCGACGGTGAAGTCGGCGGCCGTGAGGGCCTCGCGGAGACGGGCGACCTGGTCGGGGGCGAGCATCCCCCGACCCTAGGCGTCGCGGCTAGTCGCGGACGGTGGCGTCCTTCTCCAGGTCGACGCGGTCCTCGGCGTCGCCGCCGGCGGTCCGGCGGTCGTCGTCGACGACACCGGGGTCGGCGGCCACGGCGTTGCCGGTGCCCGAGCCGGGGTTCGGCGCCTGCGCCGCGGCGATGTCGGCGTCGTCGGCGATGGCCGTCGGGCGACGCTTGGAGATGTAGACCGCGATGACGATGATCAGCGCCGAGCCGCCGGCGATCGAGTAGCGCAGCGCCGGGTTGTCGCCGGGGCCGTAGCTCATCGTCACGACGGCCGGGGCGATGAGCAGGGCCACCAGGTTCATCACCTTGAGCAGCGGGTTGATCGCCGGGCCGGCGGTGTCCTTGAACGGGTCGCCGACGGTGTCGCCGATGATCGTGGCCTCGTGGGCCGGCGAGCCCTTGCCGCCGTGGTTGCCGTCCTCGACGAGCTTCTTGGCGTTGTCCCAGGCGCCGCCGGAGTTGGCCAGGAACACGGCCATCAGGGTGCCCGCACCGATCGCGCCGGCGAGGTAGCACCCCAGGGGCCCGATGCCGAGGCCGAACCCGACCGCGATGGGCGCCAGCAGCGCCAGGATGCCCGGCGTCGCGAGCTCGCGCAGCGAGTCCTTGGTGCAGATGTCGACGACCTTGCCGTACTCCGGACGCGCGGTGCCCTCCATGATCCCCGGGATGTCGCGGAACTGGCGGCGCACCTCGTACACGACGGCGCCGGCCGCGCGTCCGACCGCGCTGACCGCGAGGCCGGAGAACAGGAACACCACGGCCGCGCCGAGGATCAGGCCGACGAGGTTGCTCGGGTCGCCGACGTTGAGCACGCCCTGCAGGCTCAGGACGTCGGCCTGCTCGAGGCCCTGGCCGAGCGCGGTGAGCGACGCCTGGTCGGAGGCGGCGTCGGTGAGGATGCCGGAGAACGCGGTGCGGATGCCGTCGGACAGCGAGCCGAACAGCGCCGTCGCGGCGAGCACCGCCGTCGCGATCGCGATGCCCTTGGTGATGGCCTTGGTGGTGTTGCCGACGGCGTCGAGCTCGGTGAGGATCTGCGCACCCTCCTCGTCGACGTCGCCCGACATCTCGGCGATGCCCTGCGCGTTGTCGCTGACGGGGCCGAAGGTGTCCATCGCGACGATGACGCCGACCGTGGTGAGCAGGCCGCAGCCGGCGAGCGCGACGGCGAACAGCGAGACGACGATCGAGCCGCTGCCCAGCAGGAACGCACCGTAGACGGCGGCACCGATGACCAGGGCGGTGTAGACGGCCGACTCGAAGCCGACCGAGATGCCCGACAGGATGACGGTGGCCGCGCCGGTGAGCGAGGTCTTGCCGACGTCCTGCACCGGACGCGTCTCGGTGCCGGTGAAGTAGCCGGTGAGGGCGAGGATGACGGCGGCCAGCACGATGCCGATGAGCACGGCGATGGCGGCGATGAACGCGGGGTTGCCGTCCAGGCCGGCAGTGGAGGGGTCGCCGTAGAACTGCGCGACGATCGGGTTGGCGTCGCTCTCGGTGCCGAAGCTCAGGCCGGCGAAGGACGTCGGCAGGAACAGGAAGGCCGCCGCGGTGCAGGCGATCGCCGAGACGATGGCCGAGATGTAGAAGGAGCGGTTGATCGTCGTCAGGCCGTTCTCACCGGCCCGGGGACGCGTGATGTAGACGCCGAGGATGGCGGTGAGCGCACCGATGGCGGGCACGATCAGCGGGAACACCAGACCCTCCTCGCCGAAGGCGACCGATCCGAGGATCAGCGCGGCGACGAGCGTCACGGCGTACGACTCGAACAGGTCGGCGGCCATGCCCGCGCAGTCACCGACGTTGTCGCCCACGTTGTCGGCGATCGTGGCGGCGTTGCGGGGGTCGTCCTCGGGGATGTTCTGCTCGACCTTGCCGACGAGGTCGGCGCCGACGTCGGCGGCCTTGGTGAAGATGCCGCCGCCGACGCGCATGAACATCGCGAGCAGCGCCGCGCCGAAGCCGAAGCCCTCGAGGACGCTGGGCGCGTCGCCCTTGTAGATCAGCACGACGACCGACGCGCCGATCAGGCCGAGGCCCACCGTCGACATGCCGACGGTGCCGCCGGTGCGGAACGCGATGCGCATCGCGGGGTCGCGTCCCTCGTTCTGCGCGGCGGCCGCGACGCGGACGTTGGCCCGCACCGCGAGCCACATGCCGAGGTACCCGATGACGGCGGAGAAGCCGGCGCCGAGGAGGAAGAAGATCGAGCGGCCGATCTTGATGTCCCAGGCGCCGGGCAGCAGGAAGAGCAGGGCGAAGGCGAGGACCACGAAGATCGCGAGGGTCTTGAACTGCCGGCTCAGGTAGGCCGACGCCCCCTCCTGCACGGCGAGGCCGATCTCCTGCATCTTCTCGGTGCCCTCGCCCGCGGCGAGCACCTGGCTCCGGAACAGCGCGGCCATCACGAGGCAGACCACGCCCACCGCGGCCACGACCGTGACGTAGATCAGGTTCGTGGTGGAGACGGGCAGGTCCGCGGAGGCGGCCAGGAGGACGTCGGCCTGAGCCATGGTGAGAGTTCCTCTCGTCGGCGCGGGGACGCCAACGACCGGCGCGCCCGAGCGGCATGGGTGCAGGCGACACTCAACCAGCCTGTGATCCGCGGCACAACAGTGGGTGCGGCGCGCCTCGCGACCGGTCCGACGCGCGTCCGGGTCAGGCGGTGGGCGCGGGCGTCGGGGCCCAGTGCATCGCGAGCGTGGTGCCCGTCGGGCCCTGGCTCACGTCGAGGCTGTCGGCCACGCCGCCCACCACCGCGACCGCGTCGACCAGGTAGATGCCCTCGGCCGCGAGGACGGCCGGGTCGCCCGACTCGTCGTGCAGCGTGACGAGCGGCGCCCCGCCGTCGGACGCCTCGGCGTCGGTGACCCGGACGTCGAGGCCGGTCTCGTCGCCGACGAGCTCGACGACGACCTGCTCGTCGATGCCGCCGTCGAGGTGCGTCAGGACGGCCCGTCCGCAGGCCTCGCCCACCGCCAGGCGCACGTCGTCGACGACGGGCTCGGCGTAGCCGCGGGCGCGGGCCATCGCCACCGCGACCAGGCGCGCGACGCGGACGTTCGCGGGGTCGGCGGCGATGCTGAGCCGGACGGGCGGCACTAGTGGGAGGAGACCGCGGCGTCGACGGTGTCGTAGATGCCGAAGACCTTCGTGAGGCCGGTGATCCGGAAGATCTTGAGCAGGCGGTCCTGCGTGCAGACGATGTCGAGGCTGCCGTTGTGCGAGCGGACCCGCTTGAGGCCGCCGACGAGCACGCCCAGCCCGGTGGAGTCGAGGAACTCGACGCGCTCGACGTCGATCACCAGCTGGTGGCGGCCCTTCGCGACCAGGTCGACGAGGGCCTCGCGCAGGCGGGGCGCGGTGTAGACGTCGATCTCGCCCGCGACCTCGATGACCTCGAACTCACCCTGGCTCCTCGCGTTCAGGGACAGGTCCACGTGGGTCTCCTCACGACTACGGGGCGGTGGGGCTGGTGCGGGACGGCGCGGCGCCATTCAACCACGGCCGGATCGGACCCCGCGAGGGATCGGGGGGAGCAGACCCCAGAGACGGCGGGCGTCGTCGGCGCTGCGTGGCAGAGTGGGACGGGTGCCGGCCGACCCGATCGAGACGCTGCTGCGCCTCGCGGACGTGCCCGGTCGCGAGGGGCGCCTGCGTCACGTCGCCCACGTGCCCGAGCGGCCCGCGGTGCACGCCGCGTGGCCCGGGTGGGTCGACGACCGGGTGGTGACGGCCCTGCGCTCGCGCGGCGTCACGCACCCCTGGGCGCACCAGGCCGAGGCGGCCGACCTCGCGTGGTCCGGCGAGAACGTCGTCGTCTCCACCGGCACCGCGTCCGGCAAGTCGCTGGCCTACCAGCTGCCGGCGCTCACCACGCTGCTCGCCGGTCGCACCGGAGGGGCGTTCGACCGCGGCCCCACCGTCCTGTACCTCGCGCCCACCAAGGCGCTCGCCCACGACCAGGCCGCCGGGCTGCGCGACCTGCTCGACCACGTCGAGCACGCCAACGCCGTGCGGGTGTCGCCGGTCGACGGCGACAACTCGCGCGAGGAGCGGCAGTGGGCGCGCGACCACGCCAACTACGTCGTCACGAACCCCGACCTGCTGCACCGCACGATCCTGCCCGGCCACGAGCGGTGGGGACGGCTGCTGCGCGGGCTGCGCTACGTCGTCGTCGACGAGTGCCACCACTACCGCGGCGTGTTCGGCTCGCACGTCGCCCACGTCCTGCGGCGGCTGCGCCGCGTCGCCGCCCACCACGGCGCGTCGCCGGTCTTCGTCCTCGCCTCGGCCACGCAGGCCGAGCCGCGGGAGACCGCCGAGCGCCTCACCGGTCTGCCCGTGCGGGCCGTCGAGGACGACGGGTCGCCGCGCGGGCCGTCCGCGGTGGCGCTGTGGGAGCCGCCGCTGCGCGAGGGCGGCGGCGAGAACGACGCCCCCGTACGACGCCCGGCCACCACCGAGACCGCCGAGCTGCTCGCCGACCTCGTCCTCGCGGGCGTGCGCACGCTCGCCTTCATCCGGTCGCGCCGCGGGTCCGAGCAGGTGGCGGTCTCGGCGTCGCGCTTCGTCTCCGAGGTCGACGAGGACCTCTCGCGGCGGATCCAGGCCTACCGGGGCGGGTACCTGCCCGAGGACCGCCGGGCGATCGAGTCCGCGTTCCGCGACGGCAGCCTGGTGGGGCTCTCGAGCACCAACGCGCTCGAGCTGGGCATCGACATCTCCGGTCTCGACGCCGTGCTCACCGCCGGGTTCCCCGGCACCCGCGCCGCGCTGTGGCAGCAGTTCGGGCGGGCCGGCCGCACCGGCGGAGAGGCGCTCGGGGTCTTCGTGGCCCGCGACGACCCCCTCGACACCTACCTCGTCTCGCACCCCGAGGCACTGATCGGCGCTCCTCTGGAGACCACCGTCTTCGACCCGTCCAACCCCTACGTGATCGGTCCGCACCTCGCGGCCGCCGCGCAGGAGGTGCCGCTCACCGAGGACGACCTCGACCTGTTCGGACCCGGCGCCCGCGAGGGCGTCGAGGCGCTCACCGAGGCCGGATGGCTGCGGCGCCGACCCAAGGGGTGGTTCTGGACGCGCCGCGAGCGCGCCAGCGACCTCGCCGACATCCGCTCCACCGGCGGCTCGCCGGTGCAGATCGTCGACGCCCGCACGGGGCGGCTGCTCGGCACCGTCGACGCCGCGTCGGCGCACTCGGGCGTCCACACCGGTGCGGTGCACCTGCACCGGGGCGAGCTGTACGTGGTCGAGGACTTCGACCACGTCGACGGCGTGGCCTCGGTGCGGCGCGACGACCCCGACTACACGACCACCGCCCGCGAGGTCACCGACGTCCAGATCGTGCACGAGCTGGAGTCCGCCCCGATCGGCGACGTCGGGACGATCGCGTTCGGCACCGTCGACGTCACCTCCCAGGTGGTGGCGTTCCTGCGCCGCCGAGTCGGCAGCGGCGAGGTGCTGGGCGAGGAGCCGCTCGACCTCCCGTCACGCACCCTGCGCACCAGCGCGGTCTGGTGGACGATCCCCGACGACGTGCTCGCCGCCGACGGCTGGACCGGCACCGACCTGCCGGGCGCCGCGCACGCCGCCGAGCACGCCTCCATCGGCCTGATGCCCCTGCTCGCGGTCTGCGACCGCTGGGACATCGGCGGGCTCTCGACCGCCCACCACCCCGACACCGGCACGCTCACCGTCTTCGTCCACGACGGCCACCCCGGGGGCGCCGGCTTCGCCCGCCGCGGCTACGAGCAGGCCGAGCACTGGCTCGGCACCACGCTCGAGGCGATCCAGGCATGCCCGTGCGTCGAGGGCTGCCCGTCGTGCGTCCAGTCGCCCAAGTGCGGCAACGGCAACCAGCCGCTCAGCAAGTCCGGTGCGGTGGCGCTACTGTCTCGATTGCTGACCTGCGACGACGGCGCCGCGGGCTGATCCCCAGGGGGAATGATGGTCGTCCTCGGCGTCCTGCTCGTCGTGGTCGTCGTGGTGATCGCGGTCAGCATCATCATCGGTGGCCAGGACCCGGTGTCCTTCACGCTGCTCGGCATCTCCTTCGACTCCACCGCCGGCTACCTCTACATCCTGGGCCTGCTGTCGGTGGTCGTCGCGGTGCTCGGTCTGCTGCTCGTGCTGCGCGGCATGAAGCGCCAGCGTCACCTCCGCAAGGAGAACAAGACCCTGAAGAAGGAGGTGCGCCAGGCCCACGAGCCCGAGCGCACCGCCTCGCCCGCCAGCACCGACGACCACTTCGACTCCACGCCGCGCGAGCACCCCTAGCCGTCCACGGCGTGGTCGGACGGGGCCGCCCTGGCGGTGCGCTCGACCGACCACCGCCGGCCCAGCACCCGCGGTGAGCGCCCGTCGACGGCGACCGTGGCCACCGAGGCGACCATCTGGCAGCGCACCAGCCTGGCGCCGTTGAGCCGCGCGACCTCGGCGGCCGACTCGCACCCCTCGCCCCCGGTCTCGGCCGCCTGGGACGCCGCCAGCGCGGCGAGGTCGGCGGCGGCCGTCACGCGGTGCTTGACGGCCAGCAGCCCGGCCGCCTGCACGGCGACCAGCGCGACCGCGGCGAGCGCGACGCAGACCGTGGCCGCGTGCACCGTGCCCGACCCCCGCTCGCCCCGCCTCACGACCGCTCCGCCTCGGACGAGTCGGGGCCGCCCTCGGTGGCCGACACCGACGACGCCCTGAGCCTCACGCCCGCGGCGTCGGCGAGCAGCGGCAGGTCGAGACCCCGTCGGACGGAGACGACGACCTCGGTGGTGCCGGCGCCGCGGAGGACCTGCACCCGGGCGCCGTCGGGAGCATCGCGACGGACCCGGGCGACGACCTCGCGCTCCCCGTCGCCCCGGGCCACCGACCGGGCGCCCTCGCGCGCGGCGTCGACCAGGCGCACCTGGGTGACGCCGAGTCCCACCACCCACACGAGCAGCCCGGCCACGACCAGCACGAACGGCAGCACCACCGCCGTCTCGGCGGTGACCATGCCGCGGTCGGGCCGCAGGGGCGGCCGAGGCGCCCAGGGACGGGTCCCCGACGGGCGACGGGCGTCGGTCATGGCGGC
>NZ_JBMGQR010000101.1:0-11574 GCF_049059935.1 Solicola agrisoli
GAACCCGTCGAGGCCGCGCCACGCGCGCAGCAGCGCGTCCTGAAGCGCGTCGTCGGCGTCGTGCGTGGAGCCGAGCATCCGGTAGCAGTGCGCGTGCAGCTCGCGGCGCAGCGGCGCGACGAGCCGGTCGAACGCGGCGTCGTCGCCCCGACGGGCCAGGTCGAGGTCGGCGTCGGACCCGTCCCCGCGGACGAGGTCCACAGGAATCTCGCTCACGAGCGATGACTCTGCCACAGTCGCGGCGTCTCGATCTCCGACCGGACCATCGACGCGAAGGACCACCGCATGCACCAGCCACCCGCCCCCGACCCCAAGGCCGACCTGCTCTCGCACCTGCAGGGCGCGCGCGAGGCCGTCGTGTGGAAGCTCGACGGACTGGGCGAGGTCGACGTCCGCCGTCCGCTGACGCCGGCGGGCACCAACCTGCTCGGCCTGGTCAAGCACCTGACCGGGGTCGAGCTGCTGTACTTCGGCTTCGTCCTCGGCCGCGAGGTCGAGGACGCCCCGGAGTGGCTGGCCGAGGACGCCGAGCTGTTCGTCGACCGGTGGGCCCGGCCGGACGAGACGCGCGAGGGCCTCGTCGCGGACTACCGCCGTGCCTGGCGCCACGCCGACGCGGTGACGGCCTCGCTCGACCTCGACGCACCGGGCTTCGCCCCCTGGCTCCCGCAGCCCCGGATGACGCTGCACCAGGTGCTGGTGCACGTGCTCGCCGAGACCACCCGCCACGCCGGCCACGCCGACGTCGTCCGCGAGCTCGTCGACGGATCGGTCGGCCAGTTCGAGGGCGACGACCGGCTCGACAACACCGGCCAGGGACGCGCTCCGTCCGACGCACCGGGCTGGCGTGCCTACCGCGACCGGGTCGAGGCCGCGGCGCGGGCGGTGGCCCCGTGAGCGGCGCGCTCGAGCCGCAGCCGCTCGACCACGCCTTCACCGCCCCGCTGCAGACTGGCGGCGCCTTCGCCACCTACCTGACGGTGCCCGGCTCGGCGGAGCTGCTCGGCACCGGCCGCGCCGTGAAGGTCGAGGGGACGCTGGACGGACACCCGTTCGCCGCCACCCTGATGCCGTCCGGCGACGGACCCCACTGGCTGCCCCTGCGCAAGGCGCTCACCGCGGCCATCGGCAAGACCGAGGCGGGTGAGCAGGTGCGCGTCCACCTCGAGCGGCGGCTGACGTGAGACGTCGGCGACGCCGCACCGGGACGGACGCGGGTCCGACGAATCGGACACCCACCGCCTAGTCTGCGCACATGCACAGACTCCTGGTGTCCCTCGTCGTCATGGGGGTGGCCGTCGGCCTCCTCGGCTCCCCCGCCTCGGCCCAGACCAAGGTCCGCAAGGACACCGTCGGCGAGGCACCGGCGCGGTTCGACATCCGCAGCGTCAAGATCCAGAACACCTCGACCAAGCTGGCCGTCACCGTCCGTCTGACCACCGTGCAGAAGCGCCGCACGAGCGTCATCGTGTTCTCCTCCAACAGCGCGGACGGCGACACCAGCTCGTACCTGCAGGTGGTGCCCGTGGCGAAGGGCCGCTACCAGCTGAGCGGTGCGGTCGGCGAGGGCGACGACGTCACGCAGCTGCGATGCCCGGCCGCGACCACGAAGGTCCGGCAGGGCTCGCGTGGGTTCATCCGCATCGTCGTGCCCCAGTCGTGCCTCGGCGCGTCGGCCGGCCGCCAGGTCACCGACGTCGGCGCCTACGACAAGCAGAGCTACGCGGCCCGGCAGACCGCGCTGCGCGCGATGCGCGGCGACGAGGACGCCAACTCGGTCTTCGACTTCCTCCGCACGTCGGTCACGACGCGTCGCGGCTGAGACCTCTCGCGCGGCGCGTCATCGCGGCGCCGAGGAGGAGTCGCACGACCGACCTCCCGAGGAGCTGGGGGACCCGCCATCCGCCGTCAAGGTCGGTGACGGGTCGCGACGGTGCCCGATCGGAGCGCGGAGGCCACCTGCTCGACGAACCGTCGGGGACGCAGGACGGGACTGTCGCCACCACGCTCGTGCGACATGGCGTCGATGGTCTCGGCGAGCGTGTCGGTGGAGCTGCGGAACGGCGCCCAGCCGAGCTCGCGGCGGGCGCGTCCGGTGTCCATCAGCGGCACGCCGAACGCGAGGTCGATCCAACCGGGGTTGAGCGCCTGGACGCGCAGCCGCCAGCTGACGTCGACGAGCGCACGGAGCACCTGGCGAGGCACGTGCACGGGCGTCGCCGACAGGACGCCCGCGACGTCGTCGCGCCCGACCGACGGCTCGGCGGCGAGGTTGAACGCACCGGACGCCCGCTGGTCCAGCACCCGCACGATCGCGTCGGCGAGGTCGTCGGCGTGGATCACCTGGATGCGCAGCCCGCGGTCGACCGGCAGCACCGGGACGTGCCGCAGCACCGACGCGGGCAGCCACGACGGCACCCCGTAGCGCAGCAGCGCGCTGGCGGCCGCGGCCTGCATCACCAGGCCGGGACGCAGCCGCGCGATCGTCAGCCCGGAACGGTCCTCGTACCCGTCGAGGAGCGTCTCGGCCGCCGCCTTCTGCATCGAGTAGGTGGACCCGGGCACGCCCTCGGTGGGCCACGACTCGTCGACGCGGGCGTCGTCCACGCGCGGGGAGTAGGCCCCGAGGGACGACATGTGCACGACGTGGCCGACGCCGGTGGCGATCGCGGCCTCGAGCACGGACGCCGTCCCCTGCAGGCCCAGCCGGTTGAGGTACTCCAGGTCGTGCGACGGCTGGAAGCCCCACGCGAGGTGCACCACCGCGTCCGCACCGGCCATCGCGCGGGTGAGCGCGCCCGCCGCCTCGGGCTCGGCGAGGTCCGCCTCCACCCATGCGACGCCGGCGTACGGCGCGACCTCGGGCGGGCGGCGCCGGCTCACCCCGACCACCTCGTGCTGCTCGGGCGCGCTGGCGAGGTGGCGCAGCAGGGCGGTGCCCACGTTGCCGCTGGCTCCGGTGACGACGATCTTCATGGCTCAGGCTCCTTGGTCGACCCGGCCGGAGCCCCGACGGCTGCCGCTGTACGCCGCCTCGCGCACCGCGCCCAGCCAGCGTGGGGCCAGGACGGCGTCGGTCGGGTGGTGCGTCACGGGGTCGAAGGACTCGACCTCGACCGTGGGGTCGGGGGTGACGGTGAGGGTGGCGACGTCGTGCCGGCCGTCGCGTGACACCGCGGACAGCGAGACGGTCGCCTCGCCGCGGGTGCGGTCGTGGTCGGTGCTGGCGCCGGCGGTGGCCGTGCCGCTCGCCGATGCCAGCAGCCACGTCCAGCGCGGGCCGACCTGGTAGGGCGCGAGCGTGCTGTACGTGGCGCTGCCCCACGAGCGGGCCGGTGCCGGCGGCACCCGCAGCAGCGGGCCGGCGCCGGCGCACGAGGACATCAGGACGTCGAACCCGTCCGCCGCGACACGACGGAACGCCAGGCCGAGCAGGTCGGGCCCGCGGGAGGTGACGCTGACGCCGCGCGACAGCCGCACGACGACGTCCGACCCGGTGCGCGGCCACGGGTCCTGCACGTCGGGGGCCGGCTCCCAGCGGCCGGTGAGCACGAGCCCGTGCGTGTGCAGGGCGCGGGCGCGGCGGGCGCGTCCGCCGAGGCGCGCCGCGAGCGACACCGGGCCGACCCAGCGCGGGAGCGCGCCACCGTCGGCGACCGGGACGTCGGCCCGCGGCGACCCTGTCATCGCGGTGCGCGCAGGTGTGCCAGGACGCCGCCCGGTCGGTGGTCGCGGACGGCGACGAGCTCCAGCCCGGTGGACGTCGTGCGCCACAGGTCGTCGACCTGCGTGGCGAAGCCCAGCTGCAGCACGGCCTGACCGCCGGGGGCCAGGTGACGGTCGATGACGTCGAGGGCGGTGCGCGCGAGGTCGAGGCCCTCGGGTCCGCCGTCGATGGCGAGGGTCGGGTCGTCGGGGAACACGCCGACGTCGGCCGAGGCCACCCACGGCGGGTCGACGAGCATCAGCGCGAACCTCTCGTCGTCGCGGGCGGTCGCGTCGACGGCGGCGTGTCGGACGTCGACGTCGAGCCCCGCCGCCGCGGCGTTGGCCCGGGCGAAGTCGCACGCCACCGGGTTGAGGTCGCCGAGCACCGTCGGGCGTCCGGTGAGCCGGGCGAGCGCCAGACCCATCTGCCCGGCGCCGCAGAACAGCTCGAGCGCGGGACCGTCGGGTGCGTCGGACGAGAGCTCGGCGAGCCACTGCGGCTGCGCGATCGTCCACGGGCGCGGCTCGAGGACGCGCTCGTCCCACGCGATCGCCAGGCCGCCGAAACAGGCGGTGCGCGCGAGCGGGGCCGACGTCACGCGTCCGCCCCGGGACGGCGCGCCGGGGGCAGCATCTTGTGCGCGCCGTCGCACCAGGGCGCCCGGGTGGAGACCGCGCAGCGGCACAGGGCGACGACGGGCCGCAGCACCTCGTGCACCGATCCGTCGACGGCCACGACCTGCTCGGCGCCGCGGACGAGCAGCGGACCGCCGGGGCAGACCTGCGTGCGGACGTCGGCGCCGAGGGCCCGGGGCACGTCGCTCATGCGGGCACGCTCTCGCGGACCGGCTGGGACGCGAGGGCGCTCGTGCCGTCGGCCCAGGCGGCCAGGAGCATCTCGGCGAAGCGCACCTCGCCGTGCAGGAGGAACGCCGCACCGAGGAAGACGTCGCGCTCCAGCTCGGGCTCGCCCTCGACCAGGCTGCCGCAGATGCCGCGGACGGCGAGCTGCTCGTGGACGGCGTCGGCCTCGACGTGCTCGTCGAAGAACACGGCGACCTCGTCGTCCAGGCCGACCCGTCGGACGCCGGAGGCGTACAGGCGGCACGGCAGCGAGCTGGTGGCCTCGACCGCCGCGAGGTGACCCACCGCGGCGCCGCGCCAGCGGCGGTGCAGGCCGAGCAGCGAGACGATGTTACCGAGCGCGAGGGTCTGCGCCGGCACGGCGTCGACGTAGGCGGCGTAGCCGTCGTCCAGGCCGGCGGCGGCCATCGTCTTGGCGAACAGGCGCTGGTGCACGCGATCGGGACGACCGGCGCCGTACTCGTCGAACTGGATCTCCATGAAGGTCGCCTTGGGCGTGGGCTCGAGCCGCGGCACGACGAACGTGTGCGGGTCGGCCTCCTTGAGCTGGTAGACGCTGCGGTGCGCGAGGAACTCCAGCACCTGGTCGCGGTCGGCCTGGCGTCCGACCACCGACGACAGCGCGGGGCCGGGGAAGCTCTCGGTGAGGTCGAAGAACCGGGTCGCGAGGTCGCCGGGGGCGGCCATCGCCTCGTCGACCTCGAGGGCCACCGCGTCCAACAGGTGGTCGAGGACGACCTTCTCCATCTGGCGTCGCACGTGCAGCAGGGCCGGCGCCCACTCCCACTCGGGGTCGACGCCGGTGAAGCCGCGGAAGTGCAGCTCGTAGCAGGCCCAGAGCGCGATCTGGAGGTCCTCGTCGGCGAGCGGGTCGGTTCCGTCCGGGTCGAGGTGCACCAGGGGGTGCGCACCGTCCGGGTCGCCGGTCAGCAGGTCCAGCACGAGCCGGCTCACCGGACCGCGCGCGAGGGGCAGGTCACCGGGCTCGCGTCCGGTGGAGGAGGGCGGCTGCATGGTCGTGAGGCTCCGCTCGTGGTGGCCAGGAGGCCGATCGGAGGCTCGTGGTCGAACCCTCCTTCGACAGTAGGGGCGGGGCGGAGCGGGCGCCGAACGGCAGCCGGCGGCGGTCGCGGCGTCGCGAACCACGGCAGACGGTCGCGAACCACGGCGGATCTGCCACGGTTCGCGACCGGTTACCAGGACCTCCTGGTGAACGAGCGACGCCCGAGGTCAGCGGGACTGGGCCGCGAGGCGGACGTGGGTGTCGGCCTGGCCGTAGCCGTCGTAGCCGCCGCGGCGCTCGAGCAGCTCGACGTAGAAGCCCGTGCCGAGCACCGGGGTGTACAGGTGGAGGAACTCGCCGTCGCCGATGCGGTCGTAGAGCAGGCCGTGGTCGCGCAGGTCGGCGACGGCGTCGTCGTCGAGGCCGAACCGGGCGACGAGGTCGACGTAGTAGTTGTCGGGCACCGCCATCAGCGGCACGCCGGCCTCGCGCAGCCGCACCGCCTCCGCGCGCAGGTCGGTGCACGAGAAGGCGAGCTGGGTGATCCCGCGCGGTCGCTGCGAGCCCGAGGTGTCGGCGACGTTGAGGACGACGCGCAGGTCGCCGGTCGACGGGCGCAGCGCGCGGCTGCGCAGCCGTCCGTGCGGCTCCATGAACTCCTCCACCCGCCCCGGCTCCAGCCCGAGCAGTGTCCGGTGGAACGACACCTCCTCGTTGAGCACGTCGGACGGCACGGCGATGCCCACGTGGTCGAGCCCGACCCAGGTGGACGCGGACGGCGCCGCGTCCGCGGGCTCGAAGTCGTCGCGCCAGCTGTCGTCGTCGCCCGGCTCGGCGCTCACGAACACGTGCACGCCCGACGGCGCGGTGATGCCGGGCAGTCGTGCCTCGCCGTCGCCACGGGTGCGCGCGAGCGCCGGCCACAGCAGCGCGTCGGCGCGGGCGGCCACCGACGCGACGGGCGGCGCCACCACGCCCAGCGCCGTGGCGGCACCGGCGAGCGTCGTCGGCACCGGGTCGTGGTTGACCACGACGTGCGCCCCGCCCTGGCTCCACCAGGTGACCTGCTTGGTGCGGTGGCGGCCGGCGACGGTGAAGCCGAGCCCCGTGAGCAGGTCGGACGGGTCGTCGGCGGCGGTGGCGGCCAGCTCGACGAACGCCGCGTCGGTGCGCCGGGCCGGCGCGGGGGCCGCGGAGACCAGACGGGCGGCGTCGCCCCGGACGACGCCGGCGAGGCGGTCCTCGAGGTGGATCAGCGAGCGCATCGCGTCGCGCGCCGTCACCTGCGGGTCGGCCTCGCGGACGACGTCGCTGAACACCTCGAGCGACAGCGGCCCGCGGTAGCCGGCCTCCAGGGTCGCGGCCACCACGCCGGTGACGTCGAGCGTCCCCTGGCCGGGAAAGCAGCGGAAGTGCCGGCTCCACTCGAGCACGTCCATGTCGAGCGCGGGCGCGTCGGCCACCTGCAGGAAGCCGATCCGGTCGCCCGGGACGCCCGCGAGCGCGGCACCGTCGTCGCCGCGCGACAGCATGTGGAACGTGTCGACGGCGAGCGTCACCGCCGGGTGGTCGGCGCGCCTGACGACCTCCCACGACTGCCCGACCCGGCTCACGTGACGTCCCCAGGCGAGCGCCTCGTAGGCGATCGTCACGCCGGCGTCCGCGGCGAGGTCGCCCAGGCGCGCGAGCTGGGCGGCGCTGAGGTCGGGGTCGTCGACGGCGTCCGGGCCGGCGTTCGAGCAGCACAGCACCGTGGTCGCACCCAGCTCGGCCATCACGCCGAGCTTGGTGGCGAAGCGACGCAGCACGGCGTCGAACCGCTCCGGCGGGACGCCCTCGACGTCACGCACCGGCTGGAACAGGTCGATCGACAGCCCGAGGTCGGCGCAGCGACGGGCGACCTCTGCCGGCGACAGGTCGGACGAGACGAGGTCGTTGTCGAACAGCTCGATGCCGTCGAAGCCCGCGGCCGCGACGGCGTCGAGCTTGTCGCCGAGCCGACCGCTGAGCGAGACCGTCGCGATGCCGCGGTGCATCAGGCGGTCAGCTCGGCGAAGTGCCGGGCCATGCGGTCGCCGTCGGGCGCCCGTCCGGTGAAGTGCTCGAACGCGCCCACGGCCTGCTGCACGGCCATGCCCCCGCCGGTGACGACGCGGCAGCCGCGCTCGCGGGCGAGCCGCACGAGCTCGGTCTCGAGCGGGAAGTAGACGACGTCGGAGACCCACAGCCGCTCGTCGACGAGCCGCGCGGGCACCGAGACGCCCGGGTGGCCGAGCATCCCGAGCGGGGTGGCGTTGACGACGCCGCCCGCGTCGGCCAGCGCCCGCTCGAGGTCGGTGACGGCCGTGACGCGGTCGTCGCCGAAGCGCTTGGCCAGGCGGACGGCGCACGCCTCGGCGCGGTCGTGGTCGCTGTCGACGACGGCGACGTGCTCGGCGCCCTGCGCGAGCAGCCCGTACCCGACGGCCACGCCCGCTCCTCCGGCGCCGACGAGGACGGCGCGGTCCTCCACGGCGTCGGGCAGCACCTGGCGGAAGGCCCGCGACCACCCCGACCAGTCGGTGTTGCGGCCGAGCAGCCGCCCGTCGCGGAAGACCACCGTGTTGACGGCGCCGAGGTCGGCGGCGTCGGGCGAGAGGTCGTCCAGCAGCGGGACGACCGCCTGCTTGAACGGGTGCGTGACGTTGAGGCCGTCGAAGCCGAGGCGCCGGGCCCATGCCAGCAGCTCGCCCAGGTCGTCCACCCCCACCCCGACCCGGTCGGCGTCGATGATCCGGTAGCTCAGGAGCAGCCCGGACTCGCGTCCCTCGCGCTCCTGCATCGCCGGGGTGAGCGACGCCCCGATCCCCTGGCCGACCAGCCCGAGCAGGTAGGAGGTCCGGTCGGGGCCCGGCACCGTGACCGCGTCCATCAGGCGGCCTTGGCGAGGCTGCCGCGGCGCTCGCGGACGGGTCCGAGGTCGGCGGTGGGCAGCAGGTGGGTGGCCTTGGGGCCCGTCAGGACGGCCGTGGCCGAGATGACGCAGGCGAGCACGGAGAACGCCGCGACGCGCCACCAGTTGTCGGCGTCACCGGCCATCAGCGCACCGGCGATGGTGGGCGTGAAGCCGGCCAGGGCGAAGCCGAACTGGGTGCCGATCGCCAGGCCCGACAGGCGCACCGAGGTCGGGAAGTACTCCGAGTAGGTGGCGGGCCACACCGCGTTGGGCATCGAGTAGGCGACGCCGGCCAGCGCGACGCCGAGCACGAACATCAGCGGCACGTTGCCGTCCGCGATGGCGCCGAGGAACGCGGTGACCAGGACGGCGCTGGCCACGACGCCGGTGACGAAGACCGGCTTGCGACCGACGCGGTCCGACAGCCGGGCCCACAGGGGGATGACCGCGATGGCGACGCCGTTGGCGACGATCGCGAGCCACAGCATGGTGGTGTTGCTGATGCCGATGCCGTACTCGTCGGCGGTGGCGAAGTTGAGCGCGAAGACCTGGAACATCGTGTTGACCATCGCGATGAACGCGGCGCAGAAGACGCGCAGCACGTTGCGCCAGTGGTCGCGGAACAGCTCGCTCAGCGGGGTGCGCGGGGCGGGGGCGACCGACGCGTCGGCGGCGGCGACCTCCTCCTTGAACTCGGGCGTCTCCTCGAGGGAGCGACGGATGATGAAGCCGACGACGAGCAGCACCGAGCTCAGCAGGAACGGCACCCGCCAGCCCCACGAGAGCAGCTGGTCCTCGGGCAGGATCGCCGCGAGCGGCAGGAACACGGCCGGGGCCAGGATCTGGCCGCCCTGGGTGCCGCTGAGGGTGAAGCTGGTGAAGAAGCCGCGGCGGTCGTCGGGTGCGTGCTCGAAGCTCATCGCGTTGGCGCCGGCCTGCTCGCCGGCGGCCGACAGGCCCTGCATCAGCCGGAGCAGGACGAGCAGCGCGGGCGCCAGCATGCCGACCTGGCCGTACGTGGGCAGGCAGCCGATGAGGAAGGTCGAGACCCCCATCAGCAGGAGCGTGCCGATCAGGATGACCTTGCGCCCGACCCGGTCGCCGATGTGGCCCATCAGGAACGAGCCGATCGGACGCGCGACGTACGCGACACCGAACGTCGCGAGCGCGGCGATGGTCGCGGCCTGGTCGTTGCCCTCGGGGAAGAAGATCTTGGGGAAGACCAGGGCCGCGGCGGTGCCGTAGATCGCCAGGTCGTAGTACTCCAGCGCGCTGCCGCTCCAGGCGGCGAGCGCGGCCTTGCCGGGCGTCCGCCTCTCGTGGGTGCTGGTGCTCATCTGTTCCTCCAGGTGTGGCGCGGTGTCCGACGGTGCGGTGCCTGTCAGTGCTGTGACGCCCGTCTCGTCAGACCGGCTGACGCGACGCTAAGAGTGGTCGCGGTCACATGGCAATCGTTTGCCAAAAGTTGCCATAACCTGGCCCGGTGTCTCCCTCACCTCGTCGGCGGGCCACGATCACCGACGTCGCCCGCGCCGCGGGCGTCGCGGCATCCACCGTCTCGCGGTCGTTCACCAACCCCGGACGGGTCAACCACCGCACCCGCGAGCACGTGCTCGCGGTGGCCGAGGAGCTCGGCTACGCACCCAACCCGGCGGCCCAGGCGCTGGAGTCCGGGCGCAGCAACACCGTCGCGCTCGTCGTCCCCGACATCACCAACCCCTACTTCTCGGGCGTGATCAAGGGCGCCGAGCACGCCGCACGTCAGGCCGGGCTCACGCTCGTGCTCGGCGACTCGCAGGAGAGCGCGGCCCAGGAGGAGCAGCTGGTCCGGCGCCTCGGACCGGCCGTCGACGGGTTCGTGCTCAGCGCGTCGCGGCTGCCCGACGACGCGTTGCGGCGTGCCGCCGAGCTGAACCCGCTGGTGCTCGTCAACCGCGCGTCGACGGGCATCCCGGCCGTGGTCGCCGACTACGAGGACGGCACCCGTCAGATCGTCGAGCACCTGGCCTGCCTCGGGCACCGGTCGTTCGCGTTCCTGGGCGGGCCACCGGAGTCGTGGTCCGGTGCCCGCCGCTGGGCGGGGCTGAGCGCGGCGGCCGCGGCGACGGGGCTGTCGGCCACGCGGTTCGGACCGTTCGTGCCCGACCAGTCGGCGGGGCCGTCGGCCGCCGACGCGGTGCTGGCCGCCGGCCACACCGCCGTGGTCGCGCACAACGACATGCTCGCCATCGGCGTCCTGAGCCGCCTGGCCGACCGGGGCGTCGACGTGCCCGGCGACGTGAGCGTCGTGGGCTTCGACGACGTGTTCGGCGCCGACTTCTGCCACCCGCCGCTGACGACCCTCGCCGAGCGCACCCGCGACGCCGGCGTCCGGGCGATCGAGTCGCTGACGTCGCTGACGCCCGGCCACGGCCCCCGCGACGTCCCGACCCGGGTGCTGCCGACGCAGCTCGTCGTCCGCCGCTCCACCGGCCCGTGCCGGAGCTGATCCTCCGGATCTCCTCCGGTTTCCCTCGGTTCCGCGCCGGTCCGGCCGATCAGGGGGACGTGCACACGACCAGGCGACCGTCGGCTCGCGCCCTCTCGTGGTCCGCCGTGGGCGCGATCCCCGTGGTCGTCGCGCTCTTCGTGCTCGGCGGGGACGGTGTCCTCGGTGCCGGCGTCTCGGGCGTGGTCGCCGCGTCCGCCGTCGTGGCCGCGTGGTGGGGCGGGCGTCGGCATCTCGACCTCCCGGTGCTGCGCTGGTGCCTGGCCGGGTGCGCCGCGCTCTTCGTGCTGTCCGAGCTCGCCCGTCAGGCCGTGCTCACCGGCGCGTCGCTCCCCACCGTCCTGCCGCAGCTGCTCGCGCTCGCCGCCTACGGGCTCGTCCTGCTGTTCGCCGTGATCATGGTGCGTCGCGTGGCCCACCACGCCGGCCCCGTGCTGTGGCTCGACGCCTCGCTGCTCTCGCTCGGGGTCCTCGTCGTCGTCTGGACCTTCGTGGTGCCCCCGGTGGTCGACGATCCCGCGCGGCTCCTCGAGGCGGCGACCGGCGTCGTCTACGTCGGCATCGACGCGCTCGTCG
>NZ_JBMGQR010000102.1:0-11573 GCF_049059935.1 Solicola agrisoli
TGGACGCTGCTGCGTCGAGCGTTGAGTCGCTTGAGTCGGATGGCGCCGCGATTTTGAGTTCCGAAGGCGACGAGCCATTCACACTTACGCCATGTAACGCGACCTGAACCTCTTCAGTGCAAATGCGCACTGGACCCTGTCGGTCAATAGGTCCGGCGCGCCGATCGGTGTAATCCTCAACCGCCCAGCTTGTCGGCGGTCAGCGGCAGGCTGCGCACGCGGACGCCGGTGGCATCGAATGTCGCGTTGGCGACGGCGGCCGCCGCGCCGACGATGCCGATCTCGCCGATGCCCTTGGAGCCCATCGGGTTGGCGTGCACGTCGACCTCGTCGAGCCAGTGCGCCTCGAGGTGGCCGATGTCGGCGTGCGACGCGACGTGGTACTGCGCGAGGTCGTGGTTGGGCATCAGACCGCTGGGGTCGATCACCGTCTCCTCGTGCAGGGCGGCCGACAGGCCCATGACCATGCCGCCGAGCAGCTGCGACCGCGCGGTCGTCGGGTTGATGATCCGACCGGCCGAGAAGACGCTGACCATGCGCGGCACCCGCACCTCGCCGGTGTGCGCGTCGACGTGCGCCTCGACGAAGTGCGCACCGAAGGAGTGGATCGAGAACGACTCGGCGTCAGGGTTCTTGGGCTGGCCCGCACGCGTCACCGAGCCGGGAGCGGGTGAGTCGCCGTGCTGCTCGCGGAACGCACGGCCCGCGGCGACGATCGCGGTGCCCCACGACGTGGTGCCGGCGGACCCGCCGGCCACGGTGGCGAACGGCAGCGTCGTGTCGCCGATGCGCAGGTCGATCGAGCCGACCGGGCAGCCGAGCGCGTCGGCCGCGATCTGCGCCAGGATCGTCCGGGCGCCGGTGCCGATGTCGACGGCGCCGATGCTGACGGCGAGCCGGCCGTCGGCCAGCGCCTCGACCTCGGCCTCGTTGCCGGGCATGACGTTCAGCGGGTAGGTGGCACTGGCGACGCCCTGGCCGACCAGCCAGCGGCCCTGGCGCCGCGTGCGCGGCGGTACCCCGGTCTGCCAGCCGAAGCGGTCGGCACCCTCTCGCAGGCACTCGACCAGGTGACGCTGCGACCACGGGTTGCCCGACTCGGGGTCGCTCTCGGGGTCGTTGCGCACACGCAGCTCGACCGGGTCGACGCCCGTCGCCACGGCGAGCTCGTCCATCGCGAGCTCGAGCGCGAACGAGCCGGGCGCCTCGCCCGGTGCCCGCATCCACGACGCGACGGGCACATCGAGCGCGTGCAGGCGGTGCGACGTGCGCCGGTTCGGCGAGTCGTACATCAGGCGGGTGGCGACGGCCGTCTGCTCGGCGAACTCCTTGACGCGCGAGGTGTGCTCGACCACCTCGTGCCAGGTGGCGGCGAGGCGGCCGTCGGCGTCGGCGCCGAGGCGCACGCGCTGGACGGTCGGCGTGCGGTGGCCCCCGAGCGTGAACGTCTGCTGGCGGGTCAGCGGCAGTTTCACCGGCCGGCCGTGCGTGTGCCTGGCCGCCAGCGCGGCGGCGACGACGTTCGCGTGCGGCATGCCCTTGGAGCCGAAGCCTCCGCCGACGAACGGCGCCACGACCTCCACCTGGTCGGCGTCGAGCGCGAACAGCGGCGCGAGCGTCGTCCGCACGGGGTGCACGCCCTGCGTCGAGTCGAGCAGCACGAGGCGGTCGCGACCGTCGTGCCGGTCCCACGTCGCCACGGTCTGGTGCGGCTCCATCGGGCTGTTGTGCTGCACTGGCGTCTCGTAGACGGCGTCGACGGTGAACGCGGCGGCGGCCAGCGCGGCCTCGACGTCGCCAGTGTCGGTGTCGGTCTCGAACGCGGGGTTCACCTGCTCGGGTGCGTAGAGGTCGGCCGACCCGGCGTCGAGGACGGCCTCGTGGGGCTGCTCGTCGTAGGTCACCTGCACCAGCCGGGCGGCCTCGCGGGCCGTCTCGGGGTCCTCGGCGACCACGATCGCGACGATCTGGCCGCGGAACCCGACCTGGTCGGACTGCAGCACGGACAGCTCGGTGTCGGAGGTGTCGGCCAGCGGGTGCACGTTCTCGTGCGTGACGACGTCGAGGACGCCGCCCTGCGCGAAGGCCTCGGTAGTGTCGATCGCCGTGACGCGGCCGCGGGCGATGCTGCTCAGCACCAGGTGCCCGTAGGTGGCCTGGTCGACCGGGTGCTCGTAGGCGTAGGCGGCGGTGCCGGTGACCTTGCCCCACGCGTCCGCACGGGTGCGCGCGGTGCCGATCTCGCTGGTCTCGAGCTGCGTCATCGGGTCTCCTCCCCCGCCAGGCCGTTCAGCACGGCGACGACGGTGCTGCGGGTCATGGGGATCTTGAAGGCGTTGTCCTCGGTCGGGCTCGCGGTGGCGAGCTCGGCCTGGACGGCGTCGGCGAACGCCGCCTCGGTGGCCGGTCCGCCGATCAGGGCCTGCTCGGCGACGCGGGCGCGCCACGGCCGCGTGCCCACCCCGCCGAGGGCCAGTCGGACGTCCTGGACGACGCCGTCGCGCACCTCGATCGAGGCGGCGACCGACACCAGCGCGAACGCGTACGACGCGCGGTCGCGCACCTTGCGGTAGGCGGACCGCCGGGCCATCGGCAGCGGCGGGAGCTCGACGGCGGTGATCAGCTCGCCGTGCTCCAGGACGGTTTCGAGGTCGGGGCGGTCCTCGGGCAGGCGGTGGAAGTGCTCGAGCGCGACGCGGCGCTCGCCGCCGGGCCCGAGGACGACGACCTCGGCGTCCAGGGCGACCATCGCGACGGCCATGTCGGACGGGTGCGCGGCCTGGCAGTCCTGGGAGGTGCCGAGGATCGCGTGGTAGCGCGTCCAGCCGCTGAGCGCGGCGCAGCCCGCCCCGGGCTCGCGCTTGTTGCAGGCGGCCGTGACGTCCTGGAAGTAGGCGCACCGGGTGCGCTGCAGCAGGTTGCCGCCGGTCGTGGCGACGTTGCGCAGCTGACCCGACGCGCCGGCGAGCAGCGCGTGGCTCAGCACCGGGTAGAGCTGACGCACGAGCGGGTGCGCGGCGAGGTCGGAGTTGCGGACGGTGGCCCCGATGCGCAGCCCGCCGCCCTCCTGCTCGGTGACCTGGTCGAGCGGCAGACGGGAGACGTCCACCAGGTGCTCGGGCGTGACGAGGCCGAGCTTGAGGTGGTCGACGAGGTTGGTGCCACCGGCGACGAACATCGCGTCGGGGTCGGCGGTCACGGTGGCCACGGCGCCGTCGGCGTCGGTGGCGCGGTCGTAGGCGAACGGCTTCATGCGCGGGCTGCCTCCTCGATGGCGGCGACGATGTTGGTGTAGGCGCCGCACCGGCAGAGGTTGCCGCTCATGCGCTCGCGGATCTCGTCCTCGTCGAGGTCGATGTCGGCCTCGAGGTCGTCCGACACCGCGCTCGGGTGGCCGGCCTTGACCTCGTCGAGCATGCCGACGGCCGAGCAGATCTGGCCGGGCGTGCAGTAGCCGCACTGGAAGCCGTCGTGGTCGACGAACGCCTGCTGGACGGGGTGCAGCTCGTCGCCGTCGACGAGGCCCGCCGCGGTGGTGATCTGCGAGCCGTCGTGCATCACGGCGAGGCTGAGGCAGCTCAGCTCGCGCCGGCCGTCCACGAGCACCGTGCAGGCACCGCACTGGCCGTGGTCGCACCCCTTCTTGGGCGAGGTGTTGCCGAGGCGGTCGCGCAGGGCGTCCAGGACGGTGGTGCGGGTGTCGACGGCGAGCGTGTGCTCGGTGCCGTCGACCCGCCAGGTGAGATCGCGTTCCATGCGCTCGACGCTAGGCGCGACGGTCCCCCGCCACCGAACGAAAGGTGTGGCTCACCTGGCTTGCGCGGGCGGGGTCCGGCGGTACCAGTGCACGTCCCAGAAGCGGCCGAGCCCGAAGCCGGCCTCGTCGAACGTGCCGACGTGCTCGAACCCGTGCCGCAGGTGCAGGCGGACCGACGCCTCGTTGGGATGGGCGATCCCGGCGAAGCAGCGGTGGACACCCGCAGCGTCGACCTCGGCGAGCAGGGCGCCGTACAGATCGCTGCCCGCCCCGTGACCGGCCGCGTCTGGGTGCAGGTACACCGACGTCTCGACCGAGGTGACGTAGGCGGGCACGGCGCGGAACGGGCTGCTGGTCGTGTACAGAGCCCCGGTCCGGGGAACTATTGAGGTGTCGGTCCGTCGCGCAGGCATGGTGCCGCGGAAGCGGCTGCACGTCGGTACTCGCGACGGCGAGACCGGGGTGTTCCTCGTGCCACGAGCACAAGCGTTTGCAGACGTGCTGAGAGGTGCCGTGGAGGAGCAAGGGGGCGCCTACGGCGAGTCGGTTCCAGTGACTGCAGTCAAATCGACCCCGTCTGGTGCGTTCTGGACTTCTTCGCGGGTGGAAGTTGGCGGTGGCGGTTGCCACCGCACTGTTCATGGCGTCTGGCGGCATCGTCAGCGTGGTGCGAGCCCAAACGCCAATTGGCGCGGTGTGGAACGATGCCTTCTGGTTGCAATTGGATCTTTCCTGTGTGTGGCGTGGCTCGGGCCTGCTTGGCGTCGATGCGTGACCGCAAGCCGTAGTCGATCCCGCGGTCATCGCGCTCCGGGTGACGATCCCCAGGCGACACGTGACAGTCGAGGTTTTCTCTGTGGGTCTAGCGCCGCCCCGATGGGGTCGTGGACGGGCCTGCCAACGGCTACCGTTCCGTCATGACTGGTGACCCGAACAGCGGTGAGAGCAGCGTTCAGGTGCTCTACGACGGGGACACTCACGTGCATTACGGTTTTGTGCATCTGACCTCAGGGGTAAACCTGCCTGACCTCGCCGACGCTTTCTTGGGCCAACGCAATGGGCTGCTTGGTGCGTCCAATACCGGCTCGCTGACGTTCCAAACCGGTCTACACACCGGGGCGGTGCCCGTCCTGGTGGAACTGCACGACACCGAGCCAGCAACGGTCGAGCGGTTTGAGGACGTGGTCGAGGCGTCTCTGACCACCGAATCGACCGACCTCGTCCTTGCGACCTTCGACGACTCGACGCCGGTGACGCTTCCCACCGGCTCGTACCGGGCCCGCCTGTCCGCAACGGGCATGGATGCCGCTCACGCAGCAGACACCCGAACAGGTCGGGCCGAGCTCGACTCCTATCTCCTGCAGCTGTGGCCCGCGCCGGCCGCCGACGACGTCGTGATCCGAGTCGGAAGCGCCTACGCCCGCTACCGGCACGACCCGAGAGCACAGACGATCGCCGCAACACCGCAACCGGTGCCGCCGGCGGCTACACCGCCCGGCGCACCCAGTGGCACCACAGCCGACTTCGGGACCATCTTCGACGTCGTCGCGATGAGAGGCGGGAGACCTGGCAGCGCCGGCATGCGAATACCGGCCGATGCCTTGCCTGTGGTGATCTACGAGGACATGGCAGACCCGGGCTGCGAGATCTTCCACACCACAGTCATGCCTCGCCTGCTCACTCTCATCACCACCGGTCAACTGACAGTGGAGCATCGACTCGTCGCCTACGGCGACGACGAGTCCCACCGGTTCGCTCAAGTCGCGGCCTGCGTCATTGACGCCGTCGGATCCGACGGCCTCCACAGACTCCACCACATGGTCGGAGGCCCGCTTGGTCTCAGCGGCTCTCCCGCGTGGGCGCTGCGAATGGCATCGGGCATCGCCCGCCGCGACATCGAACCAGACGTTATCTCTGGACGCTTCGCCCCCTGGGTCGACGCAGCTACCGCCGCAGCTCGCAACAGCGGGATCCTGAATCTCCCCAGGATCACCGTGCAAAACGAGCAATTGGACCCTCAAACCGCCAGCGACCCAGACCAAGTGCTTGAGATCATCCAAAATCATCTAAAAACGCACGAGCAACCTTCGCGCGGAACGTGACCACTAGGGGTACGCCCACCGGGACTTCGGAGCGAGCGTCGGCGCAAGAAAGTGCGAGTAGCAGTGAACCAAGTGGCCGGGTGAGCCATCGAACCGATGAAGCCACCTCGACTTCACGCTTCGCCAACAGGAGAACCACATGCACGTCATCGGCAAGCTCGCCGCATCCGCCCTCGCGGGCACCCTGGTCGCCATCGCCGCTCCCAGCGCTCTCGCCGCTCCCCCGCCGGTGCCGACACACCTGAGCCCGGCGGTCAGGGTCGTCGGGCTCACCACCTCCAACGGCCTCACCTCGATCGACACCGGCAAGGGCAAAGCATCGAGAACCAAGGCCATCAAGGGCATCGCCAGCAGCGAGGACGTCGTCGGCATCGACTACCGGCCCGCCAACAACAAGCTCTACGGCCTGGTGCAGCGGTCCAACGGCGCCCTGCGGGTGGTCAAGATCAGCCCCGCAACGGGCCGCACGTACGCCTCACACACACTCATCGCAGCCAGCGGCCGCGCCGTCACCTCCACCGCCTCGAGCCTGGGCACCGACTTCGACCCCGTCAGCGGTCTCATGCGCGTGGTCGACGTCAACCGCAACAACGTGCGCGTGAACGTCGACACCGGACTGACCGTCGTCGACGGCACGCTCCACAACGCCCGCGGTGACCAGTACGAGGTCGTCATCCCCCGCGTGCCAGCCCTCGCCTTCACCAATAGCGCCAAAGGTGCGTCCCAGACCGTCGGCTACACCCTGAATGCCGTCAACCAGACCATCGAGAGCCTCGACCCCGCCGACGACGGCACCCTCAACACCGAGGGCTACACCGTCGACGTCCGCGGCAAGACCGGCTACGACATCGCCACCCTCGGCGGCAGAACGAACGTCGCACTCATCTCCAACACCAGCGGCGACCAGACCAGGATCTACCGGGTCAACATCCCTGAGGGAAACATCAACGACGCCGGCGTCCTGCAGAAGGTGCAGATCAAGGCCAAGAAGATCAAGGACATCGCGGCACCCACCGGACGCTGAACACCCCACGCCACGGTGGTGAGGCCCCACCGCCCCACCACCGTGGCAACACCTCAAAAGTCGGGCAGACCGCCCAACTCATCAGGTGACGGGTTGCCCACGACAGCGCGTAAACACTTTGCACGAAGCACAGCGTCCTCGAGACGATCCTTGACCGGCGCCGGCCGCTGGTCATTTCGGGCTAGCGCCCTTGCCACGTCGTCAAGCATGCGCGATTGCCCTGGGGGTCGGCAAGCACCCAGAACGCCGGGGCAGCGGTGTCGTCGACCAGCTCGCCGCCGGCCTTGAGCGCGGCGGCGATGCGGGTCTGGATCACCTCGGGCGGGACTCGCAGGTCGAGGTGCCAGCGCTGCCGCGGGACGTCGTGGGTCTCGGTGGGCTGGAACCAGATCGACGCGCGGCGCCCGGTGGCATCGCGGAGCTGCAGCTCGCCCCATGCCTCCACCGTGTCGTAGTCGAGCAGGGCCGCCCAGAACGGCCTGATCTGGCCTCATCGGCCGAGTCGAGTCCGAGCTCGAGGACACTGGTGCGCTCCGGGCGCGGTGTGACCCCGCCGAGGTCGTGGGCCAGGTTGCTGATCGTGCGTGCCAGTGCCACGTCGCGCGAGGTGACGCCGCCGGTGTCGTGGGTGATCAGCCGGATGTCGAGCCGCCCGTGGCTCAGGTCGAGGTCGGGATGGTGGTCCGCCTGCTCGGCGGCGACCGCGATCGCGTCGACGAGCCGGACCGCGGTGGCGAAGTCGCCGGTGTCGAAGCTGGCGTGCAGCCGGTCGATCAGCATCCGCCAGTCTTCGAGCCCTTCCTCGACCAGCTCCAGCTCCGTCAGCGTGTGCGTCGGGTCGGGCGTGGTGTCGTCGTTGAGTCCACCTCGGCTCACCTCCAAGCGTGGGTCCGAACCTTGCCCGGACGGCCAAGCAACTTGCGGCCGTCGGGTGGACTGATCGTGGCACGATCCGCCGACACGCTGCCGAAAAATCCCGTTCGGGGAGAACCACCGACTTAGATCCACTTGACCGACCAGTCAAGACCGACCCACCAGTGGGGGACACCGCTTTGGTCGCGCTCCGCATGACGATCCGGCTGAGGCTCGTGTTCAGGGTGCCAGCTCTTTAGAGCGGCCAGGGCTTGGTCCAAGTTGTGTCGACGCTTCCGTGTGTAGACGAGCAGGACCGGCATGGGTATGGCAATGGCGAGCCCAATGAGGCTCAGCCACCAGATGCCGGCGACTAGTCCACCTACCGCGAGCGCGATCCCTGCTGCGACCGCTACGACTGACTGCACGAACACGAACGTCTTGTTCGGCCGGGCCTTCTCGAGGTCGCGCCTCAGTTCCGCGCGGTTCGCGTCGGGTGCGACCTCTCCCGTTAGCACCGCGCGACGAAAATCCGCTCCCCACTGGCGCCGAATGAGCACGACAAACACCGCCAGCATCACGACTATCCCGACGAGGACGATGATTATGATCGGCCACTGCGCGGACTCTGGGAGGTGTGTGAGCCCAAACCGCAGGAAGATGACGAGCGCTACGGAGACAACCACGGCGATCACGTTCAAAACCTTGATGCGCCTGCGGCGGGCAGCCGCTTCGTCTGACGTCTCGCTCATCGTCCCTCCCCGAGAACGCTGGGGCCGACCCGGACGGCCCCAGCACGCCGAAGATAGGACGCGCCTCCGCGAGTCCTGCTCGGTGACTGTCCCAATCCTCCGAACTTCTCTGTTCCTCGAATGCCCGTCCCGCGACGACCACACCTGGCATGACGACCCCTGCGGAACGTCCGCGAGTGTAGGCGGGTGCGCGGTCCCGGTCAGGGTTCCTCCCCCGGCACGCGACGTGGGCGCCGCCCCTGGTAAATCCGGGACCTTACTTGGGGCCGCGATCAGGGTGCGCTGGTCGGCGAGCTGTTGAGCTTCGAGATCACTAGGCGCCCCGGCGCCTACGCGGGCAAACTTGTCCGGTGCGCGCCAGACCGTCCCCCCATGCCCGTGAAACAGCCCGGGCAGTGTCGCGGGCTGAGGCTGGCAAGACGCTCGATCTGCCCGAGATCACCGCACTGCTCGCGGCTTGCGGTCCAGAGCTCGACCGGCTGACGGCGGTGGCGAGGCGGGTGCGCGACGCCGGGCTCGTCGCGGCGGGGCGGCCGGCGATGGTCACCTTCAGCAAGAAGGTCTTCATCCCGCTCACGCGTCTGTGCCGCGACCGGTGCCACTACTGCACGTTCGTCACCCCGCCCACCCAGGGTCGCCCAGCTTTCCTGAGTCCCGACGAGGTCCTTGCCACCGCCGAGCAGGGGGCCGCGCTGGGGTGCAAGGAGGCCCTGTTCACGCTCGGTGACCGCCCGGAGGACCGGTGGCCCGAGGCCCGGACATGGCTCGAAGAGGCCGGCTACGACAGCACCCTGGAGTACGTGCGCGCGATGAGCGTGCTCGTGCTGGAGCGCACCGGCCTGCTGCCCCACCTCAACCCCGGCGTCATGTCGTGGTCGGAGATGGCGCGCCTCAAGCCGGTCGCCCCGAGCATGGGCATGATGCTCGAGACCACGTCGACGCGGCTTACCGAGAAGGGCAACGCCCACCACAGGTCGCCCGACAAGGAGCCCGTGGTGCGCCTGCGCGTCCTCGAGGACGCGGGACGGCTCAACGTCCCGTTCACCACCGGGCTGCTTATCGGCATCGGCGAGCACCTCGACGAGCGCGCCGAGTCCCTGGTCGCCCTGAGCCGAATCGCGCGGCAGTACGGAGGGATCCAGGAGGTGATCGTTCAGAACTTCCGGGCCAAGCCCGACACCGCGATGCGCCACGCGTCGGACCTGCCGCTGGAGGAGTACCTCGCCGCGATCGCCACCACGCGCGTCGTGATGGGCCCGTCCGCGCGCGTCCAGGCCCCGCCGAACCTGGTGGACCTCGCCGAGTGCCGCCTGCTGCTCGACGCCGGGATCGACGACTTCGGCGGCATCAGCCCGCTGACGCCCGACCACGTGAACCCCGAGCGTCCGTGGCCCGAGATCGGCGCGCTGCGCACCCTGGTCGCCGGCGCGGGCATGACGCTGCGCGAGCGGCTCACCGCCCACCCGCCCTACCTCGACGTTCCGTGGCTGGACCCGCGGCTGTCGGCCCACGTCCGGGCCCTGGCAGGACCCGACGGTCTTGCCGATGAGACGGCGCTCGCCGTCGGCCTGCCGTGGCAGGAGCCCGACGGCGGCTCGGAGACCACCGGACGGTCCGACCTGCACACCGCGGTGGACACCGACGGTCGTAGCGACGACCGCCGGTCGGACTTCGAGGACGTGTACGGCGACTGGGGCGTGTTGCGCGAGAAGGTCGCCGCCGACGCCCGCCCGCAGCGTCTCGACTCTGACGTCTCGGCCGCGCTCCGCGAGGCCGAGCGCCGCACATCGGGCATGAGCGCAGCCGCCGCGCTGATGCTGATGACCGCCGACGAGGGACCGGCCATCGACGCCGTCGCGCGCCTGGCCGACGATCTGCGCCGGGACACCGTCGGCGACACCGTCACCTACGTCGTCAACCGGAACATCAACTTCACCAACGTCTGCTACACCGGCTGCCGCTTCTGCGCGTTCGCGCAGCGCAAGTCCGACGCCGACGCGTACTCCCTCGGCCTGGACGAGATCGTCGCCCGCGCCCACGAGGCCGTCGAGGTGGGTGCCACCGAGGTGTGCCTCCAGGGCGGCATCGACCCCGAGCTCCCTGGCACCACCTACGCCGAGATCGCACGCGCGGTCAAGGGTGCCGAGCCGTCCCTGCACGTGCACGCTTTCTCGCCCATGGAGGTGATGAACGGCGTCGCCCGCACGGGTCTGTCCGTCCGGGAATTCCTGCTCTCGCTTAAGGAGGCCGGCGTCGACTCCCTGCCCGGCACGGCCGCCGAGATCCTCGACGACGACGTCCGTTGGGTGCTCACCAAGGGCAAGCTGCCCACCGCGCAGTGGATCGACGTCGTCACGACCGCGCACTCGGTCGGCCTGCCCACGACGGCCACGATGATGTACGGGCACGTTGACCACCCCCGGCACTGGGTCGAACACCTCCGCACCCTGGCCGCCCTCCAAGCCGAGACCGGCGGGTTCTCCGAGTTCGTCCCGCTGCCCTTCGTGCACCAGTCCTCGCCCATCTACCTCGCCGGCGTCGCACGCCCAGGCCCCTCGGTGCGAGACAACCGCGCCGTCCACGCGATGGCGCGGATCATGCTGCACGGGCTCGTAGACAACATCCAGACCTCCTGGGTCAAGCTCGGCCCCGACCAGTGCACCCAGGTGCTGCACGGTGGCGTCAACGACCTCGGCGGCACCCTGATGGAGGAGACCATCAGCCGCATGGCCGGCTCCACCAACGGGTCACGCAAGAGCGTCCGGCAGCTGCACGACATGGCCGCCGCCGCCGGACGGCCCGCACGCCAGCGCACCACCGACTACGGCCCGGTGCCGCATCCCACCCCTGCAATATCGTGAACTCCTGTTTACGGATCACCAATATTTCCACCGTGAGGAATAAGCGCACACACCCCACATCATCCTCCGCAGGCCCGACCCGCGACGGGAACGCGCACCGAGACTTCGGCGTGAGCGTCACCAATCCGACATTGCCACCCAGTAGGAAATCCTTCGTCGCCTGCGTGCTCTCGCGAGCGTCAGCGCAGGAGAGTGCGAGTAGCAGTGAACCAAGTGGCCGCGTGA